>JAGWWP010000060.1 GCA_018970325.1 Cyanobacteria bacterium REEB446
TTAAGAAACATGGGATTCGAATCTATGACACCAGTTCAAGAGAAAGCTATTCCCTTAATGCTTAAAATGAAAGATATCACAGTTCAAGCTGAGACTGGAACTGGTAAGACAGCTGCTTTTGCGATACCTGTTATAGAGAGAATAATTAAAGAGACCTTAGATATTCAAGCTTTAGTATTGTGTCCTACTCGTGAGCTTACTATTCAAGTAGCGGAGCATTTTAATTTACTGCTTAAATATCATGAGAATATTGCTTGCATGGCTATATACGGCGGTCAGAGTATGAATGCACAGCTTAAGACTTTAAAGACTCAGCCGCGCATTATCGTGGCTACACCTGGACGTCTATTAGATCATATTAAGCAAGGAACTGTAAAGCTAAGAGCGGTTAGAACCTTGATTCTAGATGAAGCAGATAAGATGCTAGAAATGGGTTTTAAAGATGATATCGAAGCAATTTTACATGCGACTAGAAATCGTGAGCAGACAGCTCTCTTCTCTGCGACTATGCCGCAGGAGATAGTTAGGCTTGCTCATAAGCACCAGAAAAAACCTGAGTTTTTAAATTTAGTCAAGAAGAAGGTCATAGAGATTAAAATAGATCAGAAATATTTTGAAACGAAAGCTGAGCAGAAGATAGAACTGATTAAGCGTTTACTATTCTCTTATAGACTGCGTTCTGTCATGATTTTCTGTAATACTAGGGTGCAAGTAGATAAACTTTACTATACGCTTAAAGAAGAGGGTTTTAGTGTAGCAAATTTACATGGTGATTTAAAGCAGAATAAACGTGACGCTGTAATGCGTAAATTTAGAGAAGGCGAGGCTCAGATTCTCATCGCTACTGATATCGCAGCGCGAGGCATAGATGTAGATGATATAGAGGCTGTTATAAACTATAATTTGCCACGGGATTCTGAAGATTATGTGCATCGCATTGGTAGGACTGCTAGAGCTGGTAAGTCTGGTTATGCTTTTTCAGTGGTCACTCCTCTTGAAGTAAAGTTTTTAAGAGAGATATGTGAAAAGCAGAAGCTGAGCGTTAGTCGCAGTGCTATACCTGGAATTAATTCGATAGATTTAGGTTCTGTGGAGATGATAAAGAATACTCTGATAGATAGCAGTCTTACTAAAAAGACCAGTAAGAAATTTTTAAAGATGATAAAAGATTTAGAGGCAGAAGGCTTTATTGGTGAGGATTTAAAGGATGAAGTTGTAAAGAAGCTTTTAAATACTAAGACTTCGGTTTTTGGTGCAGGGCTGAATTGAATTTTTATTCTAATATATTCTCTGAAAGGCGTCCTGCGGCTTTTTCATACCAGTATCTAGCTTTTTCATAATCTGGTGTTTGAAATCCTTCTCCTTCTTGGTATATTAGACCAAGATTAAATTGGGCATTCAGGTGTCCCTGTTCAGCCGCTTTTTCATACCAGAATTTAGCCATTATATAATCTGGAGCTTTTAAACCACTCCCGTTATGATAAAGCCGTCCTAAGTTATTTTGAGCGTTAACGTTATTTTGCTCAGCAGCTTTTTCGTACCAGTGCCTAGCCTCATCGTAATTAGGAGCAGAATCCCCTTCGCCAGTATAATGCATCCAGCCTAAGCTGTTTTGAGCAGCAGCATCTCCTTGTTCAGCAGCTTTTTTATACCAATATTTAGCTTCTGTAAAATTAGGGCTTTCTAAGCCCTCGCCATTGTAATATATCCAAGCAAGGTTATTTTGAGCATTAATATTCTCTTGTTCAGCAGCTTTTGTTAGCCAGTGAATTGCTTTTGTATAATCAGGAGCGGTTAAATCCTCTCCCTGCTTGTATTTCCAGCCAAGATGAGCTTGAGCCTCATCGTTACCACTTTCAGCGGCTTTAATTAAGTTTTTGAAATGATTATCATCTGGTCTCATATTAGATTAAATGGTAGGTTTAGTATTAGAATAGTTCTACTGTATTATGCCTAAGATATCGACTAAAAATAAAATAGTTGCAGTTGCCTTAGATTTATTCCACGAGAATGGCATTAATGCTACCAGTGTGGATGATATTTTAGAAGCCTCGGCTACGGGGAAAAGTCAGTTTTATTATTATTTTAAAAGCAAGGAGGGCTTAATCAGTGCTGTTCTTGAAAGTTTTTTTAAATTTATTAGATTAGATGCTTCACCTATTAATCATGAGATTAGTTCTTGGGAAGATTTAGAAGATTTTTTTAATTTTTTTCTAACCATGAATAAACGTTTTGATAAACCTCGGGCTTGCCCACTTGGTTTTATTGGTGCAGAATTAAATTCTTCTCAAGTAGAACTTTCTAAGCAAGTTAATGAGATTTTTGACTATATGAAACTTGCATTAAAAAAGTTTTTCGATAAAGCTAAAAAAAATGGTGATTTCAAAAAAAATATAGACACGGACTCTTTGGCGGATTTTTGTCTTGCTATCTTACAGGGTGGTTTGATGACTTCTAAAATTAGACAAGATATTAAACCTTTAAAAGCTAGTATTAAACATGCTTTGAAGTATTTGGCAATTATTCGTAGTTGAGACTGCCCTTCCATAGTGCTTTCAAGTCTTTGTACTATTTGGTACATATTCTTTAATTTGTGATATGATTTTATTGTACTGGTTGGTACGAAAGGAATTTTGAAAATGCTTAAAATCTACGGTAACCCACTCTCTATATTCGTTAATAAAGTAAATTTTCTTGTTGTTTATTTAGGACTAGATCATGAATTTATTGAGCTAGATCCCAGAAAGGGAGATTTAAAATCAGCGGAATTTTTGGTGATTAACCCTGTTGGGAAAATGCCTGCTATTGTTGATGGAGATTTTAATCTTACTGAAAGTTTAGCGATTATGAGATATCTTGCTGATAAAAATAATTCTGATTTATACCCGAAAGCTTTAGAGGAAAGAGCGGTTGTTGATCAGTGGTTAGATTTTACTACCGTACATATCGGTACATCTTTGTTGAAAATCGCTGTAAATAAGGTATTTTATAAAATTTTTAATATGGAGCCTGATTTAAGATCTCTTAAAGAAGGGGAAGAGTCTATGATTAGATTTTTACCTATAGTGGAAAAACAGCTTCAGAAGAATAAATATGTATGTGGTGATAAATTATCTCTAGCCGATTTTAGTCTTTTAGCTAGTTTAGGCTTGACTGATGCGATGGATTACAGTTTAAGTGATTATCCTGCTTTAAGCTCTTGGCTAAAGGATTTAAGGGCTATGGAGTTTTACCAAACTTATGGTAAAGATATACCTGCTGTGCTTAAATCTATGATGGTATAAGGCTTTTAGTCTTTTTCTAGATTAAATGATGTATTTAGTATTAGAATAGTCTTTTGCCGTGTTTACTTGTCTTTATTACTTACTATTAGCTTTATTATTAGCTTCTAATTCGGTTTCTGCTCACGGTGGTGCCTGTGGCTGTTCTGCGGGCATCCAAGCTGGCGGGCTTGCTGGCCCTATCATCACATTACCAGCATACACTCTGCCTAAAGGGGTGCTTAGTGTTAGTACAGGCGCGAGTTATTTAAATTCTGGGAGATTTTCTCAGTCACAGATCACCAGTCTAATTAGTAAAAAACAACACGCTGATGATTTAAATTCTAATCTCACTTCTAGTTTAAATATGGCTTATGGTATTACTGATGATTTAAGCATCTCTGCTAGCATGCCTTTCAGTAATGGTTTTGCCTTCCATGAAGTGCATGATGGTGAATTGGAGCAGCTTGGTAATTCGATTGGTTTTGGTGGGCTTACTCTACTTAGTCAGTATAGATTTTTAAATTCTGAGAAACATAAATTTCAGTCAGCGATTTTAGCTGGTGTGAAACTGCCTACTGGAAACAGTTCTGTAAAAGCTGATAATGGGGAGACTTTTGAAACTGTAAACCAGCCAAGCTCTGGATCTACTGATCCGATGTTTGGTTTAGCTATCTCTAAGACCTTTTCTAATAAAGTAAATTTAGATGCTAATTTTCTCTATAAATTAAGTACAGAGGGGAAAGCCTCTACTGATGTGGGTGATTTGGCTAGTTATAATGTGGCAGTTAGTTATCCAGTGCACCATACTCATAAAGACCCATTTCAGCATAGTCATGACCATGAAGAGCATAAATGTAATATTTTTGAAAAGCTTTTACCAGAGCATATTTTAGGACAGCATATAGCTTGGGACTTAATTTTCGAAGTAAATACTTTAGCTCAGGGCGTACCTGAGATAGATAATCGTAGAGTCCCTAATCATGGTGGGGTCACAGTATTTTTAAGTCCTGGAGTCAGGATGACTTTAAATGACAGAGTAGTTTATAACATCAGTGCTGGATTCCCTGTAGTCGAGGTCTATGAGGGAGAGCAGGCTGGTTATGATTTTAGATTGTTTATGGGGTTAGCTACTAGTTTTGGGAATTAATCTTCCATCATCCAGCTCAAAACTGGTTCCTTAACAGCTTTCACTTCATCGAAACGTGAAAATTCTGTAGTATGTGGTGCCGTTTTAATCAGCTCTCTGCCAGACTCAGTCTTCGCTAAACTAATAATTTCTTCTAGTGCTGAAACTAATGCATCTAAGCTTTCTCTAGACTCAGTTTCGGTAGGTTCTATCATAATGCATTCATTAATATTAGTGGGGAAGTAGATAGTGGGAGCATGAATGCCTTTATCTAAAAGGTTTTTAGCTATGTCTAAGGCGCTGATATCATATTTTTCTTTAAGTTTACTTGCACTGATAATAAATTCATGTTTGCATACTTCGTTAAAATAAGGGCTGAAAAGACCTTCTTCAGAGAGTATAGGACTTTTTCGGATTTTCTCTTGTAGATAATTAGCGTTAAGAGTCGCCATCTGACCGATTTGGGAGATACCTTCTTTGCCATTAGATTTGATATAGGTAAGTGCACGAATTAGTACATTAAAATTTCCATGAAATGATCTGATTCGCCCTATTGATTGGCTATTTGTTTTATCCCATTTTAAGTCACCATTAGCATCTTTAACTAAATAAGGACTTGGTAAATATTTTACAAGTTTACCTTTAGCACCCACAGGACCAGCTCCTGGACCACCACCTCCATGTGGTGTTGAAAATGTTTTATGGACATTTAGATGTATTAAATCAAAACCCATATCGCCAGGGCGACTTGTGCCGACTATGGCGTTAAGATTCGCTCCGTCATAGTACATTAATCCACCATGCTCGTGAATTGTTTTAGTAATGATTTGAATGCGTTTACTGAAAATCCCTAGGGTATTAGGATTGGTTAACATAAAGACCGCAATGCTTTTAGAATGAATAGTGCAGAGTTCGTTTAAATGTTCTAAATCTACGTCACCATCTGCTGCTGATCTTACTGAAATCACTTTAAAGCCAGCCATAACGGCACTAGCTGGATTAGTACCATGAGCTGAGTCTGGTACTAGGACTATGTTTCTTTCTGGAGTTCCTTTATCATTGAAATATTTTTTTGCCATTAATAATGCAGAAAATTCTCCTTGAGCTCCTGCTGCTGACTGTAAGCTGAAACTATCAAAGCCAGTGATTTCACAGAGTGATTGATTTAGTTCTTCATAAATTTTAAGTACGCCTTGAATATTTTTTTCATCTTCATAAGGATGAACCCCAGTCCAAGAAGCCTGACTCGCTATATCATCATTAACTTTAGGGTTGTACTTCATAGTACAAGAACCGAGTGGATAAAAATTAGTGTCTATGGAAAAGTTTTTCTGTGAAAGTTTAGTGAAATATCTACAGACATCTAGCTCGGTCTTAGATTCGAATTTGTAGTTTTTAGGGTCGATTTTTGGTAAAGAATCTATTGTTTTAGTTATTTCATTTTCTGATTTAATATTTGATTCTTCTGAAAACCATATCTCTACTGAATTCTCTAGTATTTGATTTAAACCTTCAATGAATATTTTTATCTGTTCTATTGAATTAATTTCCGTTATGGCAAGTAAATAATTGTTACTTAGATCTTCGCACGGCTTAGTAATTTCACTTTGTTTGAAATTCTTTGAAAGCCTTTCAGGAATTAAGTTGCGGACAGTTAGTATCTCAAATTTACTTAAACTAACTAAGTAACTATTTAAGTATTCTTTGAGCTGCTTTGCTGCTTCTAGCCCTAATCTCTTTTCTACAGCATTAAAATCAACCTGCACTGTAAATTCATTAAAAGTATTTTCTGAAAATACTTTTATCTCTGGGAATTTTTCAAGTGTGTTTTTTATGAGCTGAGATTTTAGGTAACAGTCTTGAATTATTTTTTCTACTCCAGATATTCCCAGCAGGCTTAAGTAGATAGCTACACACAGAGCATGGATGGATTGATTGGTACAGATATTAGAGCTAGCTCTATCTCTTTTAATGTGCTGTTCTCTTGCTTGGAAGGTTAAAGCATAGCCAGTATTGCCTTTGCGATCTGTAGTTTTACCTACCAGCCTACCTGGCATTTGCCTAACGTGTTCTAATTTACTTGCTATAAAACCGACTTGAGCTCCACCATAAAATACTGGATTACCAAAGGATTGTGCTGAGCCGCAGATTATTTCCACACCTAAATCTTTTAATTTCTCATCCATGAATAAAGCAAAAGGCTCACTAGTAGAGATGATTAGAAATAAATCTCTATTTTTAATCTCTTCACTTAGTCTTATTCTTTCGCTTTGACTCAGTCGCTCACCATAAAAATTTGGATTAGAGATACTGACTATCGAAGAATTATCTACTTGACTTAAATCTTCAAAAAAAATAATTTCTAAATCCAAGGCCTGTAGATAATTTTCTGCGACTTCTATGTATTCTGGATGGGTAAATTTAGATAAATAAATTTTCCTTTTTTTATGGATGCGATGAGCCATGCAGAGAGCTTCTGCTAAAGCTGTGGCTCCATCATACATTGAGGCATTAGCTAAATCCATGCCACATATATCAGCCATGAAAGATTGAAACATATAAATAGCTCTAAGCGTTCCCTGACTAACTTCTGGTTGATATGGTGTATATGAGGTTAAGAACTCGCCTCTTGAACTGAGGTATCTTACTAAAGCTGGAACGTAATGCTGATAAGCTCCAGCTCCTTTGAAGTTATTAGTTCTGTAATTATTCCTTAAGCTAAGTTTGTGAAAATATTCTTGCACTTCCCATTCTGCTAATGCTGAATCTAATTTCAAATCATGTTTTAAGAGAAGTTCTGCTGGAATATCTCTGAATAGATCATCTATTGATGAGACTCCGATCTCTCCTAACATTTCAGAGATATAAGTTTTAGAAGAATTGAAGTAAGCCATAGTTTAAACAGATTTAATTAATTCTTGCACGATAGGATTAGCAAGTCTGCTTACATTATATTCCACATGAAATTGCGTGAGGATATTGAACTTAGGATGAGAATGTATTTCTGCTGCTTCTATTAATCCATCTGGTGCATAAGCTACGGCTTTTAATTCTTTACTGAGATTCTCTTTAAAAAGACCTTGGTGATGAATACTTAGCTCATCTATGTCTGAAAGATCTAGTTCTGGTGCGTATTTTTTATAAAGCCGAGCTAGTTCAGAATCTCTTATAATCTCCATGCCATGAGTAGCATCAAAGATATTTGCGTTTTCGCCATTTTCAAGCATTCTAAAAAATCTTTCTTTCAGGGTTTCTTGGATTATATCTGGCTTATGGCTGAAATTTGGGTCACAGTGTTGGGTTCCAGATTCTTGTGTGCGAGAGTCATCTGTTAAATCTTGAACTAAAGATCCACCGAGTATAACATTGATCAACTGCATTCCACCACATATAGCTAATATTGGCATGGGTCTTTCGAACAGTGCATAGCGAGCCATGATAAATTCAGAATCAAATCTGAGATTACAAGGATTGTCACAGAGTAGGGTTTTAGGATGAAGAGAATCGTCTTTGTAATAACTAGGATGAAGATCATATTTATTACCAGGAAGTATTAGTGCATCTACGCCTTTCATTAATTCTGAGACTTTTTCTAAATGTTTTCTTTTAAGTTCTTCACATGGCGTATTAAATTTTAAAAAGCCGTCTTCAGCTTTTAGTAGCGTCGGTATGACGACTGGCTCTGCACCGTTAATTTTAAGTAAATTAATTAATAATTTACAGCCCAATCTTTGGGTGTCACAGGTTATTGCGATTTTGACAGGCGATCTGCTCATTTAGCTTATTACAGATAATATTTCAATTAATTCTATCTCATATTTAGCTGTTGAGCTGAAATTTTTTAAAGATTACTTGATGCCAGTTCTAGGGCTGTCTCATTCTAAAAATCAAGAGATTTTAGGAAATTTTTGAAAGATAATTTGTTCTCTAAAGTCATCATTCCATCCAGAGACCTGTCTTTTGCCGATGAGGTTGTATTGAGAGCCATCGAGTTTAATGAGATTGAGTGTAATTTTTCTAAGTAGTGAGAAGTTTTCGGCAGCATATTTTCTTCTGATTCTGGAGGCATCTTCATTAAAAGTCA
>JAGWWP010000017.1 GCA_018970325.1 Cyanobacteria bacterium REEB446
TAAAAGCTCCGAATGAAAATCTAATTGAAAAGACTCGTTACTAAACATATCTTTATCTATTTTAATACCAAAACATACTCCTGCAAAGACTCTTAATGTAAATATCTATCGGTATTTATTCGTTGGGATTGGCAACAGTCCCAAGTAACACCATTACAAGCTCCATCATCCGAGGAAATCAGAAAACAAAAACGAAGCAATGCTTCTAAATCTTTAAAACCCGTTGAGATAAATCCCTTTGAAAAGATGCCCACGGATTATCAGGAATTACAACATAAAATAAATGTGCTTGAGAAGTTTTATTCATCTGGAAGACTTGACTCAGTAACTGATATCCAAGCTTTTTCAAGGTATTACTTACCTAAAATTACTGAACAGGTAGAAAATACACCAAATATAACTGAAGATCAGAAAAAAGACAGTTATAGAACACTTTTTTTTACATCCTTACAAGTATTAGGACTAGATCATCAGCTTCAATTATCCAAATCAACTGTTGAAAGTCTTGGAGAAAAAGACGATCGTGACCCAGACGGCAATTTAAGACAAATTTGGCAAGAAAAAATCAATGCTGCTGATGGACAGAGACGCACTTGAAAAACAGGAGCTTAATTTATTAAGCCTCCAATCCCTCTACCCAACTCAAAATCACCCTATAAAAATCCTCAAAATCCACCAAATGATGACTAAGAATTTTCTCTAAAATACTGATATTCAGATCATCATAAGCTCTTCGATTATTTAAAAAAACGACTACATGATTTTTCATAATCTGCATCGCAAGTATGGTTTTTATAATCTGCTAAATAAGCTCAACCGTAATTTTCAAGACTATCTATAATAAACTTAGTGAGCTCTGTCTTTAAAAATCTTAAATACGACTTCCCAGCAGGCATAGCAGTATTTTTTGTCAGCATTCCCCTCTGTCTTGGCATAGCACATGCTTCTGGTGTTCCCCTCATCTCTGGTTTGATTTCAGGGATTATTGGGGGCTTAGTCGTAGGTTCCTTAAGTAAATCTCCTTTAAGCGTGAGCGGTCCAGCTGCTGGACTTGCGACTATTGCAGTTAGTAGCATCCAAGAGCTGGGTTCCTATGAAGCTTTTCTACTCGCGGTTAGCTTCGCTGGAGTGTTTCAATTAATTTTAGGCTTCTTAAGAGCAGGGATTATCTCTAAATATATTCCTCACTGCGTAATAAACGGCATGCTTGCCGCTATCGGACTATTACTTATTTTCAAACAAGTACCGCACTTAGTTGGCTACGACATAGAAGTAATGGGGGTGGAAGAATTTCAATTAACAAATCAAGATATCAGTGACTCCTCATCTCAGATAGGGCTACATGAGGATAATACCTTAACTACGATATTTCACTCTTTTTCACATATTAATTTCGGCATATCTATCATAGGTCTCCTCTCGCTTTCCATACTCTTTCTTTGGGCTAAATACGCACCATCTAAACTAAAGATACTCCCAGGTTCAGTCATAGTAGTTTTATTCAGTACTTTAGCTGCCTACCTCTATAATCACTGGGGATTCAACAGCTTTACTACAGATCATTTCGTAGATATACCGATTATCAACAGCTTATCTAGCTTTACCGAAAACATAAGAATGCCAGATTGGGCTATGATAAATAACTCTAAAATTTATCTAGTTGCTCTAACATTAGCGTTAGTAGCCTCGCTTGAAACCCTTTTATCAATAGAAGCTGTAGATAAAATAGATCCGCTTAAACGTCATACTTCTTCGAGTAAAGAGCTTTTAGCTCAAGGTATAGGGAATATAGTCGCTGGCTGCACTGGAGGCTTGCCCATAACTTCAGTTATAGTGAGAAGCTCTGTAAATGTCTCAGCAGGCGGCCGCACTAAGACTGCGGCGATTTTACATGGTTTTTTCATTTTATTAGGCGTAATATTTTTTGCAGGATTTCTGAATTACATTCCCCTAACGGGTTTAGCAGCTGTATTAATTCACACTGGCTATAAATTAGTGAGCCCCACAAAATTCTTAAAACAATATAAGCAAGGCTGGGACGAGTTTATTCCTGGTGTCATTACCGTAATCAGTATTTTACTTTCAGATTTACTTATAGGAGTCGCTATCGGACTTACTGTTTATGCTTTTTCGTCGTGGCGAAAAGCTATGCATCATCCTCTTTTGTAGTCGAGGATCACGGTCATAAAAAAATTATGATTCTAGGAGAGAATATTCATTTTTTACATAAATATAAAATAGTCCGCTTTTTAAATAATTTCCCGAGTGAAAGTACACTCGAAATCGATGCGAGTAAAACCGTTTTCATAGCTAAAGAAAAAAATATTACTGTCATCTATGGTGACTTAGTAAACAAGATGCAGAACAGGAGAAGAATGATGAAAGATAATGAAAGTGCTTATGAAAAACTTATAAAAAATAACAAAGAGTGGGTCTCTAAAAAACTTAAACTGAACCCTGAATATTTCGAAGCATTTTCTAAAGAACAAACCCCTGAATATCTATTTACAGGCTGCTCTGATAGCCGCGTTCCCGCAGAGGATATAACTAAATGCAATCTAGGAGAAATGTTCGTTCACCGCAACGTCGCGAATCTAGTCATAAGTACTCATCTTCTTCCTCATCTTTGAGTTTTTTATGATTCTAAGGCTTAAATTAATCAACAATACAAAGATAAAAAGCTAATATTAAAGTGAATGTCCGCAAAACAAAGCATCTCAATAATCGGCTCCACTGGCTCTATCGGCACCCAGGCTTTAAATATAATTCGCGAACGCGAAGATGAATTTACCGTCATCGCATTATCAGCTAGGCAAAACCTCAGCGTCCTTACAGAACAGATTAAAGAATTTAAACCTAAATATGTTCATATTGAAGATCTTAATGCGAGAGCTACTCTAAGTGAACTTTTCAAAGATATAGAATTCTTAAACTCCGCAGAAGAAGTCGCAGAGATAGATAATGTAGATATTTTCCTCAGTGCCATAGTCGGCATCGCTGGCTTAAAGGCTAACTTAAAAGCTCTAACTAAAGCGAAAAAAGTCGCTATCGCAAATAAAGAAACTTTAGTAGTCGCAGACCACTTAGTGACAGCGATTCAAGCGAAGCACCATGCAACCCTGATTCCAATAGACAGTGAGCATGCTGCGATACATCAGTGTTTACATGCTGGCATTGTTGCTAACCTTCAAGCTAAGCATTTTTCTTATGACAATTCACTGGTAAAAGAAATACTACTAACCTCTTCTGGAGGGCCTTTCAGAAATAAAACCCGTGAGGGATTAGAAAAAGTCACTCTCAAGGAAGCCTTGCAGCACCCGACTTGGAGCATGGGTAAAAAAATAACCATAGATTCTTCTACACTGATGAATAAAGCACTCGAAGTAATCGAAGTACATGCTCTCTTTAAAATCCCCTATGAAAAAATAAAAGTAGTTATACATCCTCAGTCTATAGTTCATAGTGCCGTATCTTTTATAGACGGAAACATAATCGCCCAGCTCGGTTCCACTAATATGGAAATTCCTATTCAGTATGCGATTGACTACCCTAATCGTAAAAAACTAGCTGTAGAGGATACTTTTAATATATTCGGACAAAGCTGGGATTTTATGGAGCCTAATTTTACCTGTTTCCCTTTACTTAAACTTGGCTATGAAGTAGGTAAACTAGGACATTCCTACCCTACTGTTTTTAATGCTGCAAATGAAGCAGCTGTCGAATTATTTCTAAATGAAAAAATCAAATGGTCAGATATTGAAAAATTCATTAACACTGCTGTTACTAATCATAAAATTATTCAGAATCCATCTCTAGAAGAAATTTTAGACTTAGATAGGGAAGTTAAAATATCTACTAAATTTTTAGCAGGATTAGCACCCAGTAACGCTTTAATATAAAACTGAAATTCAATGTTAGGCATTAAGTGGATCACATTCCAAAATATATCTATTTTTGCCCAGCAAATCCTTATTATCTTAATTTGTGTGATATTATTGTGAGTTGCGTTTGCAGAGGTGCTGAAACTTGACTAATACTTCATTACTAACAACAGATAAAACAAATTATCTACATCTATTGGGATCTTATCTAAGCTTTTCGAGCCTTAATGACCAAAAGGGTAGTACAGTAGTAGAAAATCAACCCCCTTCTCCACAAATCACTAAATTCCTTCTTCATCAGCTCGCGAATGTCCCAAAATTAGAACCTGAATCAGACAAAGGCTTTGAAGCTAAGCGCCAGCTTTTCCTTGAGCATAAAAATACCGTATATCAAAATTATAACGAAAGCCTAAAAGAGCTGGAAAACGATGGTAGAAAGCTCAATAATACAGAAAAATACAGCCTCTTTATAAATAAATTCTTTGAAGATATAGAAGGACTTTCAGCCTTATTACCAAATCGATATAACCTAAATAGAAAAACATCAAGAATGTTTTTAAATCATTTCATACAATCTTTTTCTAAAGACGAGAAAAAGCTTTCTAGTACAGCATCCCCCCAGGCAGAGATTATAGAATCATTCGTCGGCTCTGGTAAAACTTTTCTAATTGGTATGATGCTAGCTGCTCTGCCAGATGGTTTAACAGCATTAATCTCTACTCCAGGAAAAGACCTACAAAGACAATTATTAAATACTATTCTTCGCTTTGCCCCAGATAAAAATATTTCCCAAATTTCATCTAATAACTATAAAGCCGAACCAGCTTCAGTAAAATATGCAGATGGACAAGTAGAAGAGCGTCAAATTCCATATGGTCTTGAAGGCGATATAGTTTTTGCCGTTAATGATTCACTAGCCAAGCTTCAAAAAAATGAGCCTAATATCGTGCCTCCAGAAGCATTGAATAGATTTAATCCCGCAATAATAATTCTTGATGAAGTACATACCATAACTAGTCCTAGCGAACAAAATAAAAATATCCAAAACTTGATCGCAGGTCTTATAAAGAAAGGGGGTAGTTTTATCGGCTTCTCCGCGACACCAAATAATTTAACGGCTCAACCTCAAAGTGCAGATGACATAATGCTCCCAGTTGGTAAAGCTGCTTTATTTACAAATCTAAAACGCTCAGCTGCTAATTTCCTCAATCATCTTGGCATAAAAATTAAAACTGACTTTCAACGCTCTCTCGAAGACGGCATAAGAGATAATGAAATTCCAACCCTATGCTGGCATAAACTAGATATTAATTCTCAGCTTAAAAAAGCTAATCCTGATTTTGATTTATTCGGAGATTTAACAGCAAAAGATATTAAGGATGATGGCACAGATATTAAGCCAAAAAGCCTAGAGAACCTACTCGACAGAGAAGTAATCGCTGGCGATAATAAAAATAGCTGGGATATAATCTGTGATTCCATTACCCAAAAAATCAAAGGAGATACTACTCTTAAGAATTTAAGGGGTTTCTCCTTTACACCGAATATACACAAATCACAAATATTAGCCAAAACCCTTACAGAGAATGGCATACCCGCAGCATCATATTCTAGTAAAGGTATTTTCATATCAACTGAACTTTTCAATTCCATACAAAATACTCAACAAGAAAATGATGTAGATAAAATCCTAGATGGTAAGAAATTCCAAGGTAAGGCTGATGATTCTGAATTTGATGGCTATAAACTAATTCCACTCAATGATACAAATCGCAATCATGACAAAGAGCTTTTATTCACACTACTTAAAAATAAAAAGCTGCTAAATATCTCGTCGGTAAGCATGCTTGGCACGGGTACAGATCTACCATGGCTTGAGCTTGCTGTAATGGCAACACCAACAAATAGCCACACTAAATACGTGCAAGATTTAGGACGAGTTACAAGATTAGATCCAGAAAATCTAGCGAAAACCGCTCATGTACTTGATGTTGTTATAGAAGGGAACACTGTATTCCAGCCATTTAACTTAGCTCTCGCCACTGGTCACGAATTTTCTGATGGTGAAACATTAAGCTCACAAGAGAAGACTAAAAAATCTAAACAGGGAAAAACAACCAATCCTTTAGATAGAAATCAAGAACTAAGAATTCCAGCATCGCATCCAAATTTTTACTCCACAGCTCAAGTTGCAAATAAAATCTACAAGAAGATTCCTCTCAATCTTATGAGATCTGGGATTCGAGAAAACTTTAGTCCTGATTACATCCAAGCAAGATTGAATGCAAAGACCGTTGAATTTCTTAATAATCCAGAGAACAAAGCCTTTTCCCGAGAAGATTTAATAAAAGTAAACGAGCAAAGAGAAGATGTTTACAATCCTCTAATTTGGTTTCAGACTGTAAAAGATATAAGTAATGAAGTTGCTGAAAGGATTCAAGAAATTCAAGCAAACTCTAATCTCCAAGAAGAAGAAACTACAAGTAACAAGCAAAGCTCTGCCTCAAATAAAGTAAATATAAACACTCTTATTGAGTCGCTAGCTCAAGAAACCTTAATTGACAAAAGATATATTATAAAAGCTGTTACCGAGATAGAAAAAGAAAATAACTTGCAATATCAAAAAGGAAAGCTGGTTGATCCTTGGTCAGAAGAAAAAATAGCAAGAATTATAAAAAATGCTCAAGAAATAAAAGCAGATGAAGATAAGAATATACACCGCATTACTAGCCCAGAGGAAAGATTAGCTTATCAAGCTTATAAACTAGTCGTAGAACCTCGGTCAAACGGCTCGAATGAAATACCCTCAATAAAAAATATATTTGCGAAAGCTCTTTCTCCAGAAGGAAAATTAACTGAAGAGGCTATACCGAAAGAAGAATGGGAAAAAACTCTAGAGTCTAGAGCAATAGATTTAATTAAGCTCAATACAGAATCATTCGTAAGCCTAGAAGATGTCATCGAAAAAACTTACAAAATCCTTTATCCAAATCAAAAGATTTCTGCGCCAAACGGAGAAGCTTTCTCATCAAACACAAATAATGACTATATAAATATTCAATCACTTATCAAAAAATTAACGAAAAAAGAAGATTTCAAATTATATAACCCCGATGGCAAGCCAGTTGAATTACTCCCACTAACTTATGCAGGTAAGATTAATATCCAGTCCTACAGCTATCAAGGCAATAAAAGATTGGAACATGCAGAAGGTCTGACTAAAGCGGAGTTTAAAACTTATATGAGAAAAATCTCCAAACTTGCAAATAACAAAGATGTGATATTCCCAGGAAAAGAAGTACAGCTGAAGAGAGGCGGAACAGCCATAATAGATTCTGATCTTTATAAAGACTTTGAAGCTTGGATGAATCAAGCATACCCTCAAGAAACTGGAATTCGAATATTAGATCAAAACTTTAAAATTATAAAAGGATTACCAAAATTTATTACAGGAAATGATCAAGCCAAAGTAAACTCTCTGCTAGAATTTCTACGCCTAAATGAAATCCCAGTAAATATAAGCATACCTAAAAAAGATTTAAATACAGAAGATTTTCGTAATAAGCTTGATGAATTTACACAAGGGTGTAGATTAAAACAACAAAAGCCTTCAGATCACATCGTATTAAGCAAGAATGAGCAAGGGGAAGAATTCTACTTAGTCAAATCACTTAAAGCTAAAGTATTCTTCAATATAAAATAAATGGTGGGCTTGAAGAGAGTCGAACTCTTACACCGTGAGGTACATGATCCTAAGTCATGCGCGTCTGCCAGTTCCGCCACAAGCCCTTGAGTAAAGGTGGAGTTATACCAAACTCCTGACGAATTAATAATTTATCATGAAACGAGATTAAAAACTAGGAAAACTTCCTTAAAGATCTACTGAAAATATCAAAGAAATCATCCTGTCCTAATTAAATTTAGAGTAATGCAGCTTTCAATTCAGCAAGGCGTTCTCTAATTTGTGTTCTAGAAGTAGCACCATAGATATTTCTAGCGTCTACACAGTTTTCAAGTTTAAGCACGTCAATAATATCTTCATTAAAAGCGACATGAAAAGTATTCCACTCTTCAATACGCAGATCATGTAAGTATTTAGAATTATCTATCGCATAAGCTACTGCCTTACCAACTACGCTATAAGCCTCCCTGAATGAGATTCCTTTCTTCACTAAATATTCAGCAGCATCAGTCGCATTCACAAAGCTCTTAGTGAGAGCGGCGTACATCTTTTCTTTATTCACTTTTATATTACTTAAAAAATCTATAGTAATAGTAAGACAATCTCTAACTGTGTCATTTGCCATAAAGAGCAATTCTTTATCTTCCTGTAAATCTTTATTATAAGTAAGTGGCAGGGCTTTAAGCGTTAGCATTAGAGCATTCATAACTCCGATTACTCTTCCAGCCTTACCTCTCAGCAATTCAGGAATATCTGGGTTTTTCTTCTGCGGCATCATGCTGCTACCTGTAGCAAAAGCATCTGATATTTCTATAAATGAAAATTCTTGGGTATTCCAGATTATCATCTCCTCTGCAAACTGGCTTAAATGCAGCATTATCACGGATAAAACGAATTCATACTCTAAAAGAAAATCCCTGTCTGAGACTGCATCTAAACTGTTTACAGATGTCTTAGCGAAGCCTAGTTCAACTGTCGTTAAATGCCTATCTATATTAAAAGTCGAACCAGCTAAAGCACCTGAACCTAATGGATTTACATCTATACGCTTAAGAACATCACTAAGCCTTTCTAGATTGCGAGCGAAGCGAGCTTCATGAGCCAGCCAAAAGTGCCCCAAAGAAATAGCTTGAGCCTGCTGCATATGAGTATAACCGGGCATTAAAATATCTATATCCTGCTCTGCCCTTGAGACGAAAGCCTTTCTTAAAGCGAGAAGCAGTGAAGATAGTTCAGAGACTTGTTTTTTAAGCCATAGTCTAAGATCCGTGATCACTTGATCATTACGGCTTCTTGCCGTATGTAATTTACGCGCTGGCTCACCGATAATCTCAGTCAATCTTCTTTCCACTGCCATATGAATATCTTCATCAGCAAAACGCGTTTCCATCCAAGAACGTGGATCTAATGCTATTTCTGTTTTAATCTGCTTCAATCCCGCCTCTATACTCTTCGCATCAGCTGCTGGGATAATATTCTGCACCGCTAGCATCTTCACATGAGCTAAACTTGCCTGAATATCCTCTTCATAAAGCTTATAGTCGAAGCCAATACTTGCATTAAAAGCCTCAAGAATGGCTGCTGACTTCTGTTTAAAACGAGCCCCCCACAATTTCGAATCCAGACTATCTTCTTTCAAGTTCATACAGAAGTATCATTTTACCTATAATTTCATTATCGTTCACGATATTGTAAAGCCTCTGCGACATGCTCCTCCTTTATGTTTTCACTTCCATCAAGATTCGCAATAGTCCTTGCAATAGAGATAATTTTCTGATGCGAACGTGAGGATAAATCGAACCTCATCACCGCAGCATTTAATAGGTCTTGGCTAGCTTTACCTAAGACTCGATTAGCACCATAAAGTCTTGAAAAATTTTTAGCCTGCTTAATTCTCTTTTTTACTAAATCAGTATCTGAAAAATGGGTGTGCAGCGACTGATCCTCATTATTCACAGTATTATTTCTTGGCTGCAAATCACCTGATAAAACACGCATCTCAGCTTCACTTAAACGTGACAGGGTCACAGATAAATCTATACGATCTAGTATAGGTCCAGATATCTTAGACTGATACTTCTGTATCTGCGCTGGTGAGCAGGTACAGATTTTCTTTAAATCACCTAAGTAACCACAGGGACAAGGATTACTCGCTGCTATTAAAAGAAAATCCGCAGGGAAAACTATCTTCTGATTCCCTTTATTTAAAAAGACTTTCGAATTATCTAGCACCGTGCGAAGCTGATCTATAGTAAATCTATCGAACTCTGCAAGCTCATCTAAAAAGAGTATGCCATTATGAGCAAGTGAAACCTCGCCAGGGCGGACAGGTACACCTCCACCGATTATAGATACCGCCGTTGATGAGCTATGAGGTGCTCTAAAAGGCACACAGGGTTTACGATCTGCCGCCGAAGATAAGCGCGCTAAATCACTAAGCATCAGCGTCTCGAGTTTTTGTTGAAAATTTAAATCATCCAGAAGACTTAAAATCGATTTAGCCAACATCGATTTACCACAGCCAGGTGGTCCTATCATTAATAGATGATGCTTCCCAGCTAAAGCAATTTCGATAGCTCTTTTAGCGAGAGACTGACCTACCACATCACTGAAATTAACAATAGGAGACCGCTGCCCAATTACATTTTCGACATTTTCAGCATCAGTCTTAAAGCGTTCATCCTGAGCGACACGGGAAGCAAACTGCTTCAAAGACTGAGTTCCAAGAGCATTCTTACTTAATGTCTCTTGGTTTAAAACTAAAGTTTCTAGTTCATACTCAGCACTTAATAATTCAGGCTTGAAACTCTCTTTCCTATTAGTAGAATATTGAGTTTGCAGAGAATCAAAAAGTTTTTTAAAATTTGGTAAACCCTCTAACAGATAGACTTTAGTATCTTTAAGAAATTCCTTTTCTTCGCATAAAATAGAAAGCTCTCCTAATGCCTCAAGCGAAGTAAAGACCTGCTTGATCCCTTTTTCCACAGCAGAGTTTACAAGAGCAAGCGTCCCGCGAACTGCTTTAAACTTACCCGTAATAGAGAGTTCTGCAAGAAAACATGACTCTGCCATAAATTTAGCGTTAGAATTAATATATCCAAGGCTGTGCATTAAACCTGCTGCTATCGCCAAATCAAACTGCGGACCATCTTTCTTTAAATCAGCTGGACTTAAATTTACTAAAAGCCGCTTCGGTGGAATCGGAAATTCACAGGCAGCCATAGCTGAGCTAACTCTTTCTTTCGCTTCGACTATAGCTTTACTAGCTAAACCGATAATGATGAAATTCGGAATCCCTTTAGATATCTGCACTTCGACACTAATCAAATTAGCATCTAGCCCAAAAAGCATAGCGGACTGTGTTTTGGAATACATTCTTTATATTTTCATATAAAGCTACTTTAAATTTTAAGGGGTCATTTTTCCCCAAAAGAGAACGCTTATACCATTCTGGAAAATTCTTTAATCTGAAAGACAATCAAGGCTGTGAAGCTATGCCTTTAAGCATGCTATTATCTTAAGCAATGTGGTCGCCTGAGATAAAAGAACATTTTAATAGTAATTATCAAAGAATAAGAAAGGAAAATAACCTAAAATATGGTGAATCGGATTTTCTAACTTTAGGGTTCATTAATGAGCCTCCTTGTTTCCCTGCTATGGAAAAAAAAGATCTCTTGACTGCATTATCAGCCCCAGAAACTAGCATTAATAGAACCATTTTGAATGATCAGCTCAAAGGAATTTTAGATCAAGTAACTTTAATGGCTAGAGCACTAGCTAAGGCTAAGGATACCCCAGTGGCTAAGGCTGCATTATTTGTTCCGAATGTGAAAGAAGAGAGTTCGTCTGTGATTGATTTGATGGACGAAAATAAAGCTAATGTCTCTCTTCAAGTTGCAGGAAAGAAGTATCTATTTGAACAAAATAATAAGCGAGGTTTATTACTACCAAAACAACGCAAGACAATAGCTGAGCTGCCTGGCTCTAAAGATCTTGAGAAAATTCTACCAAGTGATCAGGAGATAATAGCTAATCAAAACCTCACAGGTGCTAAGTTAAGAAAGGGTCTGCCTAAGTTTGCATTAAATTTGAACAAATTATTTATAGAAAAACGCTTATATGAAAACCAAGTGAGTAGCCAGAATTCAGCAAAAAATTCCCTCTCAATAATAACTCAAATGCAAGATTCTAAGTCCCCGACATTGATATTGAAGGTTAAAAAAGGTGAGTTAGATTCTTTATTTATCAGCCCTACTTTTGACTATAACAATGACAATACGTTCTTTATGCTATGTGCTCAATCCTAAAAGTCACAATAATATTCTTAATTAACCATCGCCCTAGAAACCTGAATTTTAAAATACCACTTCAGCGAACCTATTCCCGAAGCTGCATAGCAGCAATTTTCTCTTACACCCAAAAACATCCCACCCAAGGCTCACCCCCTACTATCAGTCCCAAGGCTTAGACCTTAGAGCCTGAGCATGGGGACCCGCACGCAGTGTGGGGCAAAGGAAATAAGGTCTAAGCCTTGGGGCTTTTATCGCCATAGTAAAACGGCAAATGCGCCTCCATTACCTGATTTGGGATATCAATTAAAGCATAAGTTTTAGAATCAACAAACATTAAAGACTGATCACCCTTACCAATTAGCTGCTTATCTTTATTTAAAATCTTATGCTCAATAGTAACGAATTTACGATTATAATCTTTAATTCTTAAATGAATACTTACACTCTCAAACTCTTTAATCTCTCTTAAATACTTATGGTTAAAAGATCTGGTGAGAATTAAAAAATCTGTAGTCTCTAGATCGAAATCTGGCATGGTATGCAAGAAAAATAATTCTCTGGTTTTACCTACCCATAAGGTATACATAGCGAAGTAAACATTACCCACAGAATTAGTATCCTGATAAGTAGGCGTCATTTCATGTACGAAGAATCCGTCTGAAATGTAGCAAGAACTAGTCGATATGAGCTTCGCATCAGCAGGTAAATTTAAGATACTAAGAGCGTTCATACTTTCAGTAGATATATTCGGCAAACTCAAAAAACTTGATTTCCCCTCCAAGCTAGTAGGGGACTGAACTTCAGTGGCTATAGAATTTAAAACTCGAAAATCTGTAGCATGCACCACACTAGAAGATTCTTCAGTGCCTGTTTTCTTCTCTGACTGACCAAATGAATCACTAGTCATCACCCCATAGACTAAAGGCACTAAAGATGCGAAGGCCATAACTATAGTATGCTGGCTAAAATAACCTATACCAAAAATAGATATACTACAAAGCCCAGTAGAAAAGAGCTTCAGAACAGAATAGCTTTTTTCTTCTCTAGTATTTAACATGCAGCGAATAAAGGTAACTTCATACATGATAAAGAAAGAAGCATAAAAAGCGAGATAGTATTCCAATTCAAACCTAAAGAACTTCACTAAACTATCATCAAATATTTCTACAAACTTACCGACTTCTGCAAAATGCATAGTTATAGTGGCAGTAACTATACAAAGGAAAAACCATGGAATCGGCGAAGAGACAAGTTTAGGCGGAAAAAAAGTAAGCAAAATACTTTTAGAATCTTTAACCTGTGGTTCAGTAAACCATTGAAAAGCTATGTAGCCGCTATCAAAAGTCGTCAAAGAAGCCACACAGATAAAAACCACGTAAGCATTCAGCACCCCATGGAAAGCACTCATAGAATGTGTCACATCAGTAATAATGCTTTTAAAAGAGTCCAGGAAAGAATACTCAAAGCCATAAAGTGGCGACTGCGCATAAGCCGATATAGCTAAAGCTCCATCAAAAATTAAAATACACCAAAAAATTAAACCTCCAGAGATATAAGCCTTAGCGATAGAGCCACCTTCTTTACGAATCTGAATCGCTCTCTGCCAGTGCTGTAAGTCGAGCCAAGGTCCAAAAAGAAACCCTAAAGCGATAGGAACAGCTAAAGCTACGTAGTCTATCCCGTGATCAAAATGAAAAGCTGCTTGCACACTAAATAAATCATTAAGAGAACTGAGCATAAAGCCAGATTTTATAATATAGATCATCGCCCCAAGCACAACTAAACCTAAAAAAGCATGGCTATATTTTATGCGAGCGATCTTAAACTCTTCTCCGAGGAAGATAGTCGAGCCTATAAACATTACGGCTACTAAAAATGAAAGAATACCCAAGGGTAAAGTCACGTACTTTAAACAGGCAAATAAAGTTAAAGTGATAGCGACAAACTGATAAAAGAAAAAGGGGAATTTAAAATTCTGGGCTTTTTTCAGAAAAGCTCTTTCATAATCTTCAGCAGTCTTATATTTTTTAGCTATAAACTCATTAACTATTCCGAACAGAGCAAGTCCAAAGGCATTCACCGTAACATAGGCGACTAAAGCAGTAAAGCCATACTGCACAGCCATCTGCACCGAAAAGAATAAGCCTATCCCCCAAGTCCAAGCAAGGGCGATTGAATTACCCCATAAAACATTATTAAAAAACCTTGCAAGCATAAATTTCAAGTAACTAAGACTTATGATAGCCTATCGGCTTTTTCTTTTGCTTTCCAATTAAATAAGGGTCTGAGATTAAAATCAGTAGATTCATTTCCAAGAGATGATTTAGCTGCTATTTTTTTCAAAGCTTTATTAGATACAGGAAGAGATAGACTACGTTCTAACTGTTGATTTACTAACATCGCCCTATCTAATATATCCTGCGGCAAGCCAGCTAACCTAGCCACCTCTATACCATAACTTTTAGTAGCTGAACCAGCCTTCACTTTATGCAAAAAAGCTATCTGCGGATTTTCACAAGAAGGTTCTGAAACTGACATCTGAGCATTTATAATTCTGCCACTATAGTTTTTTTCCAATTGAGCTAATTCGTGATAATGCGTCGCAAAGATAGTTCGAGGGCAGATCTGTTCGACGATAAATTCAACTATGGCCCACGCGATAGAAATACCATCATAAGTACTAGTGCCTCTGCCGACTTCGTCTAAAACAAGAAAGCTTTTGGGACTCATGCCATTTACGATATTTGCGACTTCATTCATTTCGACCATAAATGTAGACTGCCCAGAAGCTAAATCATCGCTAGCACCAATTCGTGTAAATATTCTATCGACAAGCCCAATTCTAGCTTTAGCAGCAGGGACAAAAGAACCTATCTGTGCAAGCAAAATAATCAGAGCATTTTGCCGCATATAAGTACTTTTACCAGCCATATTTGGCCCAGTAAGTAAAATAAACCTAAAACCCATTTCACTAGATGAACTTAAGCATATATCATTATCTACGAACTTCCCGAGTCCAAGCTTCTGCTCTAAAACGGGATGACGACCAGCTTCTATAAATAAGGCATCCGAATCATCCACATAAGGACGAACATAATTCCTTTCCCTGGCGATAAGCGAGAACGAAGTAAGTACACTTAAATCTGCGATAGCATTAGCTATAGCCTTAAATAGAGGTACATTTATCGCAGATTTTGAACGCAACTCTGTATATAAACGATTCTCTAAAGAGCTTCTAGCAAACTCTGCATTGAAAACTTTATTTTCATAAGCTTTAAGCTCCTCACTCATACACCTGACAGCATTAACTAAAGTCTGCTTAATAGTTAACTCTGCTGGTATTAATTTCTGATTCGTCTTTGATATTTCGATATAGTAACCATGTACCTTATTAAAAGTAACTTTCAGAGTTTTAATACCAGTACTTTCTTTTAAAGATTCCTCGTAAGCATTAAGCCACTTAGTCCCATCTTCCATTAGTGATATAAGCTCATCTAATTCAGGGTTAACACCTTTTCTAAAGATCCCAGCTTCATTAATAAAGACACTCGGATTATCTAGCAGTTGAAATTCTATTTCAGAAATAAAATCCTTTATTTCTGTAGGCACCGTTTTAAAAATCTCAAAATATGGTGACTTAAATAATTCATTTAAATTATTGGCGGCATTTTTTTCAGAATACCCCCCCTGATAGTTTTTAGAAAGAACCTGTGAAAGCCTTTCAAACACTAACAAAGAATCTTTAAGAGCAATAAGTTCACGAGGATTAATAGTCTCTAAAGCAAGCCTCTGGGAAAGCCTGCTTAAATCAGGCATTCCAGCTAATATTTCATAAAGATCCGCTTCTAAATTGGGATTATCATAAAGGCTCTGAACAGCCTCCTGCCTAAGCTGAATAGTTTTAAGATCACAGAGAGGCTGCTCTAACCAAATATTCAGACGCCTTTTCCCAAGGCTACAATTTGTTCTATCTATCGCAGAAAGCAAAGAACCCTCTACCTTACCTGAATATAAGGAACGCGTCACTTCAAGGTTCCTGCGAGTACTTACATCCAAGGATACATATTCTCCAGATTGATAAGTTTTTAAGCTATCGAAAAGTTTTCCAGAATTTTTTAAGAATAAAGCCTTCTGTGTTTCAGCAAAATACTCAATAAGTGCCCCTGCTGCACGCAAGGCATTAG
Organism: Cyanobacteria bacterium REEB446; assembly: GCA_018970325.1. Taxonomy (GTDB): domain Bacteria; phylum Cyanobacteriota; class Vampirovibrionia; order LMEP-6097; family LMEP-6097; genus LMEP-6097. The sequence continues at coordinate 16,040 of JAGWWP010000017.1, forward strand.
AATAATTTTCTTGTAAATCACGAGATAGTTGCTGTAATCTAAATTCACGCTTAATATGAGAAAAAGCTAAATCTGTATCAAAATTCTTAACATCATAATGTGAATAAGGATATTTAAAACTAAACATCGCCTCTAAAGGTCTTTCTATATCTAAATTAGATTTCTCACCCCTTAAACTCGGAACCAAAAGCTCAGAAGGCTTAATCCTAAATAGCTCAGACTCGACTTGATACTGCTGAAGCTCAGTAATACAGAACTCACCAGTCGAAAGGTCTACATAAGCTAAACCAAATTCCTCAGAATTAGGCTTAGCAAATATACTTGCAATGTAATTATTTTCATTAGATTTTAATAAATCCAATTCAGACAAAGTTCCAGCTGTATACGTCGCACAGACTTCTCTCGGCACTAAGCCTTTACAAGTCTTAGGATCAGCCATCTGCTCTGCGATGGAGACCTTATAGCCTCTCTCTAAAAGCTTCGCGATATAAGGCTTTACAGCTTTCGCTGGCACACCAGCCATCGGAATCTTCCCCTCTGGATGATTAGTCTCTGGTCTAGCTGTAAGCGTAATATCTAATTCACGTGAAATAATTCTGGCATCATCGAAAAATGCCTCATAAAAATCTCCCATCCTAAAAAGCAGCAGAGCATCCTTCTGTAAACCCAACCTTGCATTTAAATACTGTTGCATTACAGGCGTATATAAAGAAAATTCTTCGACCGCTGGATAAAAAGATAAAAAGGTCATAAAAATAAAAAATCCTTCTCGGAGGAAGGAAATTTGTCATTTTTTTAATTATATCAAAATTTCTTGGTCTATGCAACAAGAATAAGTAAGTTTCACTTCCAGAGAGATTAAAAAACGTTAATATTTGGGTATTTGAATAAGAGAAGTATTAGCCTTAATCGGAAAACTATCGTTCTCTTGTAGAATATAGTTATGGCCGATAATGACAGTAAAGAGCTTACTAAGCTTTTAGAGAATTTTAAAGAAATTATCGAATCTAAGGGTCCGATCAAGGATTGGACTGATTCCTATTTATTAAAAGCTAGAGATAGATACAGAAAGGCAGCTGTAAAAAATCGAGGTAAATGGAGTTTTGATTTCTATGAGTGCCTTCAAGAATTAAATAAAGAATCGATCAAGCGTAACCTTTTTCTAGGTACTGAACATTAATTAAGAATTACGCTTCACTTAAACGAGATTTTATGGATTAACTAAAACAGAACTAGAATTAAACGAAGACTCGAAACTATCAGCTAATTCTAAATTCTTACCAAGCTTCTTAAGCTTTTCCTCGTATTTATCTATAAGGGAGTCGAGCTCTCTTTTCGTCTTATATAAAACACCCAGTTCCTTTGCGTATTTTTTAAATTCATCCACTATATTTTCCATCTCGTCTCCTACTTATTTTTATCTGAGCGCTATAAACTTATTAATCGGTTACTATCTAACATTCTATATAGTTAAAGTAAAAAAATAATCATTTAATCACAAAATAGGTCAAAAACACTAGGGTAAATCTTCAATTTCAATCCAACACACTAGCCTCAATAACAGAAGCCTTTAACTACCTAAGATACTCTAACTAGACTTATCTAAGGTTTGGTTAAGGAAAAATAAAATTATGAGACCGCTGCACGACTGCATTTTCTGCGTTTTGTGCAGCGGTCTTCTCTATAAGCTAAATACAGATTTCTGCTCTTCTGGAGCCTCTGGATCAGACTTTTTAGCGTATTTTTCTATCTCTTCGACAAGTGCAAGCCTATTATAACCACAATTCTTCGTATCAGAGCAGGCTACTTTATCACCTTTCTTTAAAGACTTAAACATCATCTGCTTAGAACACTGCGGACATTTAAGATCTATAGGAGGATACCAGAAGACCATATCACAGTTATTTACAGACCATTTATTACAGCCATAAAACATTTTACCGAAGCGTGACTTCTTCTCCACGATTTCGCCACCACAACCTTCTCTAGGGCAGTGTACGCCAGTCTTTTTAACCAGAGGGGATGTATACCCACAATCCTTGGTAACGCAAGCTATATAATCACCATACCTGCCATACCTAATAACTAGAGACTGATCTTTCTTGCAGGTAGGACAGTTTTCAACAGTATAAGGCCTATCCTCTGGAGCTGGCTTACCGTCCTTCGTTAAATTAACGATGGTATTACAATCTGGATAATTAGAACAGCCGAGGAAAGGCCCGAAGCGACTGCTCTTCAGGTGCATCTTCGCTCCGCAAGTAGGGCATTCATGCTCTGTCTCTATAACTACACTTTCTATCTCTTTAGAAGCTTTCTTAACAGCAGACTCAAAGCCAAGTGGAATATGCTCTTCAACAGTTTTAGTCTCAACGGAAGCAGAAGTTTTACTCGTAGCAGCTTTAGAAGCTGTTTTTTTAGATGACTTAGGCGGAGCTATTTCATCTTCAGGTCCTTTATAAAAATCTTTTAAAACCTTTTGCCACTTAATCTCATTATGAGCGATCATGTCAAGATCAGCTTCCATCTGTGAAGTGAAATCAGTGTTAATAAACTGCCCGAAATGATTTACTAAAAGCTCATTTACGCTCATACCTAATTTAGTCGGCGCAAGAGCCCCAGCTGTATTTACTTTCTCTACATAGTTCCTGTCTAAAACTGTAGAAATAGTCGGCGCGTAGGTAGATGGTCTGCCTATGCCTAATTCCTCTAAAGTCTTAACTAAACTAGCTTCATTAAATCTAGGTGGGCCTTCCGTGAAATGCTGAGATGGCTTATTAGTAATAACTTTAACTGGCGAACCCTCCTGCATATAATCTGGAAACTTCACATTCTCTTCACCGAGTTCGTTATCTTCACTCTGCTCAGCATAGTTACCATAGACGATGGAATAACCTTTAAAAATAACCTTACTCTGGCTAACTCTAAACTGTAAAAGCTTATCAGCAGAAGCGATTTCCATAGATTTAATATCTAACTTCATCTCAGACATCTGAGATGTTAAGAACCTCTGCCAGATTAATCTATAGAGCCTGTACTGCTCATCACTTAAATACTCACGAATGCTTTCTGGATCTTTATCTACATAAGTAGGTCTGATAGCCTCATGTGCATCCTGCTCATTAGCTTTTTTAGATTTATCGTAAATATTAGGTACTTCGGGATAATAATCCTTACCATACTTATTAATAATATATTCTTTAGCTGCCTCTTGTGCTTCTGGAGCGATTCTTAAGCTATCAGTACGCATATAAGTAATTAAACCTACCTGTTCAGCTGAACCTTTACCTATTTTCACCCCTTCATAAAGGCTCTGAGCTATTTGCATAGTACGTTTCACCGTATAGCCCATAGCGTTACTCGCTGCACGCTGTAAAGTAGAGGTTTTAAAAGGAGGTTTAGATTTTTTAGTACTCGGCTTAGAGCCGATATGCGTCACAGCTAGACTGGCAGCATCTATACGGCCAAGTATTTTATCCATCTCTTCTTTAGAAGATATGACGAGACTTTTATTAGCATCATATTCCTTATTAGGGCTAATAACACGTTTATGATCTACATGAGTTAAGCGAATCTCGAAATTCTCTCCCTTAGAGTTATTCGGGTTTTTATTCGGTTCTATGACATCAGAAATTAATGACCAGTATTCTTCAGGAATAAAGTTTTTAATCTCTTCTTCACGCTCACAGATTAAACGCACGGCGATGGACTGCACTCTACCAGCACTTCTGCCGCCTATCTTACGCCACAGTATGGGACTGATTTTATAACCGACTAATCTATCTAAAATCCTTCTAGCCTGCTGAGCGTTTACTAAACTCATGTCTATATCACGTGGGTTCGCTACAGCACTGCGCACCGCATCTGGAGTGATTTGATTAAAAGTAACTCTTGTGATGTTAGATTTTTTACACTTTAGAATCTGCTCTAAATGCCAAGCGATAGCCTCTCCTTCACGATCCGGATCGCTCGCTAGATAAACCTTTTCAGCTAACTTCGCAAAATCATTTAATTCATCTACTACCTTCTCTTTACCCACCATGATTTCATAGCTAGGCTGAAAATCTTTCTTAATATCTATGCCAAGTCCCTTCGCCGGTAAATCACGAATATGTCCGATACTAGATTTAACTAAATATTCATTACCAAGAATCTTAGTTAAAGTCTTAGACTTAGCGGGAGACTCAACTATAACTAAATATTTAAAATCTTCTGTCTTCTTTTCACTTACGGGTTTCTTTTTAGTAGCCATTCTGTTCCATCGCTCCCTAAATTTAAACTTTAAATATGGAAGACTTTTATTTTAGAAAAATTAATCTTTAAATTCTTCCTTAAGAGATATATCACGTTTAAGTTTCTTTTTGCGAAACTTCAGGAAATATTTGTTTTTATCGCAAGATAAAATCTAAAAATCACAAAATATTATTGAACATTCAAAAATAAATATCAAAATCATCCCACATCAAGTTTTGTATTAATACATTGGACTTCTGTATTTAGAGAATCTAAGTGGAAGCTATAAATATGGAAGTCCTTTAATTTAAAATTTAGATGGTTATCGCTCCTACTACTGCACAAATATTTGACTTAAGCAAAGTAGCTTATTTAAAGGGTAAGAGTTCTGAGCAGATTAGTGCAGCTGCGGAAGTTGAGCAGCCGAGCCATGCTGCGATGGTTACGGTCGTAACCGGGTTTATTGATGGTTTAATAAATTTAGAAGTCGGGAAATTAGAAACTGCTGCCAGTAATAGTTCTGATTCAAAAGCTCAAGGAAATCTTGATCAATATAATGCGGATACTACTGTAGCTTCTTTTAAAAGCGATGTCGCAGGTGATTTAGCAAAAAATATTTATGCAGTAAAACAGTTCTTAATAGAGGGTGACTTAGCAGAGCAAAAAGACGGTCAGGAACTGAAGTTTAAAACAAAAGACAGTCTTGATGGCGGTAAGATCGCAGACGAATCAGCACAAGAACTTGCACAGCAAGCCTTAAAATCAGTCCAAGAGAAACTTTCGGCTTATGGCATAAGCATTAATGCTGGAGAGGCAGCTCAATTACAACAAGAAATTATAAGAGAATTAAAAAAGCCGCCTGAGCCGAAAAATGAGACGACTACAGCAGCCGAAATACCTACTGAAAAACCAGTCGATCATGAAAAAATATTAGCTGCTATTACTAATTTTACTAAAGAAATCTCAAATCTAGATGCCGTAAAAACACTACTTAAAAAAGATAATGGATTAAAAACACTTAGCGCATTAAATGCAGACCTATCAAACTCAATCCCTAAGACAGATACAGAAGCACGCAATAATGCTCTTTCAAGTTTTGAGACAAATTATGAACAGAATAAAACTTTTATAAATAATAATATCTCTAATTCTGAAACATTCACAACTAAATTTAATAGCCTAGATGATGAAAATAAGCTTCAAATTCAAATAATGCTTAAAAATCTCGAATTAAGTACTAAGCACACAAATACCGTAAAAGAAATAGCTGGATCAGCACAAGAAATCAAACAAGCTCTGAGTGGTGACTCATTTCAGCAACTTTCAAACAAGCTCAACAAGCTAAAAGAAAATTCCACAAACGAAAATAAAGGCAACAATTTAGATACGGTAAATAATTTATTAAAAGACTTCAACAAAAGCCTACAAGACATAGAAACGAATAATCAATTAAATAAAATTGAACGCATAAATAAAAAAAATGAAGCCATCGAAGCATTTACCAAAAAACTTAGTACTGAGCTCAAGCAGAATAAACTCTCAACTTTAGACATAGAATTAATTGAAGAGCGTTTAGATCCTAGCAAGAACGAGACCGCAGAACAAAGCCAAAAAGCAATTACGGAAAGAGTTTTAAAAAATCTAAATATCTCTGAAGAACAGTTAAAGAGCTTTGGGAGTCTTGCTATCGCAGCAGTAGTCGGCTTAATGGTCTTCTGTCCTAATGCAATTGGCAATCTAGTTAAAGGCGGCACTGGCTTAGCAGCCATGGCAGCACAAACTTTACCAATGTTCTTTCAAGCCCAAGCAATGATGCAAATGTCTCAGAACGGTAATGGTACAACGGCCAGCACCCAAGTAGCGTAAAATATACCTGAAAATTACTGAAAAACTTTTATCAAAAAACACATAAATACTCATTTGTATAAACATGGGTCTTACATTAAGGGTTCAAGAGCGCTTAGCTCCCCAACCACAAAAAGTCACATCTAGAGCCGCACCACAGAAATCTGCCGAAGCAGATTTAGAAGCTTGCATCAAAGCAAGATTGGGTGGCGAGGATAAAATCAATGTTCAGAAATTTAAAAACTTCTTAGAGATGGTACAGAACTGGGTATGTACGTCTACTGATCATTCTTTAGAAAAAAAACAAAATGCTCTTGGTGAAAATGGAAAGGAACTATTAAGCGCTATCGCAAAACACAATCCTGCTTTTGCAGCTCAATTACAAAACAAAGAAGATAATCAGTGGATTAATCAGAACATTCAAGTCCTATCATCCACGCTAGGAGAGCTATCCACACAACATAAAAATATTAATAGAATTTCAGTTACAGACAAGGTTTTACAGATCGGCTTAACAGAAGATGGCTCAAAGCTACTAAGTGAAAGCCTAGCCAAAACTACTGAATCCGTAAAATTTAGTGATAAAAGTCATTATAGTAAGGCTGAACAAAAAGCCATTTTATTCACCGCATTAGAAAATGCAATGAATACTGCTTCTCAAGAAACCTCTACAGAAAAAAGAGCCACTGCACTGTCTAATAGTTTAAATGAATCCCTTGCTGAACACGCTTTTAAACTTGATAAAAATTTCGTTCTTGAAGCAGCAAAAGAAATATCTGCCAATTCAGATCTAATAGGCTCTATTAATAATGGTCTAGCTAATCCTAAATTAATTAATCACGTTACTAGGGGAGCTGATGCGCTTAGCATAGAAGAAAGAGCTGCAAAGTATGCAGAGGCTTGGTCTCAAACTTTAAAAAATACAAATATCTCAGCAGAAGAAATAAAAAATATAAAAATGGTGACTGATGATTTTATCGCGAATTTAGGTGAGCTGATTAGAACTGATTCTCGCTATGATATTCGCACCGAAGAAGGGACGGAAAACACAAACACTTTAATTGAAGCTTTTAGAACAAGAAACCAAGTTCCAGAGAATGCTTTAAAAGCTGAAATAGATAAAGCAGCATTACTAAATGAGGCTACCACTAATTACTTAGACTTAGTCATAAATAAAGCAGCAGAAACGCAAAACATAAAGAAAGACTCTAATAGTATTTTTGGTAGTCAAATTTTCGGTGATCAAAAATTGGAAGGATTAATAGGTCAAGGAATCGCAGCTATAGTTCTCTTCACAGCCTTTAAAGCTCTGACAAGTGGCAATAGCCATATGGCAAACGGCTTAGGCATGCAAGCAGCTGGCGGCGGTGGTTTTATGAAAAAAGCTCTAGGCTTAGTTTTTATGGCGACTGTTATGAATAATACGGGTCTAATGAGTGGCTTGCAAGATGAAACTAAAAATACCATTACACCACTCAGTAGCACAAAAGACGAAACAGAAAATAGCACTCAATCATTGCTTAAAACAGCAGCTTCAGCCCTTCTAGGAGTATAATAAGGGAATTAATTTTACACCCATTTAACAAGAAATGCGGTTAAGTAAATCCTTTCCGACAAATGCTACCCAAGAAACCGCTGCACGACGATAAAACCAGTCTACGCCTAAAAGCCAAAGCCATTCTTGAAAACCTTTTCAAGTCTGGCGAACTAGAGAAACGTAAAGAAATAGCTATTCACAAAATCATTAACGCAGACTTTTTCACCTCAGCAAAAAAAATCCTTATATATAAAGCTTTAAAAGATGAAATAGATTTAAACGCACTCACAGAACTCTTCCCTGATAAAAAATTTATAATACCTGAAGTTACTGGAAATCATCCGCCAGAAGATTTCATTAAACAGTGTGAAAACCTAGACTTAATAATCATCCCTGGACTATCTTTCGACAAAAGAGGTTACAGACTGGGTCGTGGCGGTGGTTACTATGACAAGCTTCTCTCTAAGATCATCCCCAAAGATCGATTAAAAGAAAAGACCGAATTAATATTAGGAATAATCCCGAAAGAACTTTATCTAGAGAATCTACCAAATGAGCCACACGACATAAAAGTAGATTTGGTTTTTGTTATATAATGCAAAAATTATAGTTTGGTAATAATCCCCTCATGGACGTGTAGCCGAACGAACAAGTTCAAGGCTGAGGAGGACGAATGACCGCAGTGTACTCAAGGTACATGAGGATCATGAGGACGACGAAAACGCAGAAATTGGAGTTCCGCTACACGTCCGCAGTCAATGACATAGCACTACGCATAACCGCAACAAGCTCATCAGAGAGTTTAACCCCACTCCAGATAGAAAAAGACTGTGCAGCCTGCAAGACTAGCATCTCTGCCCCATTAATGGTTTTCAACCCCTTCTCTCTAGCTTTCTGTATAAGTAAAGTATCTGAATAAATCAAATCATAAATAACAGCCGTAGGTTTTAAAACCTCTATCTGCCTTTCAGTTAATGGCATCTCATTAGCTAAGCGGCCCTGCCCTACTGGAGTAGCATTTATTAAAATATCTATTTCTGAAGTATCAGACTCACGATTAAAAAGATTTACATTTAGCTCACTAGCATCTACTCGCGGTAAATTATTAACTACTTTATCTACGTTTCTTACTCTGACATCGATTTTAGCCACACCCATATCTTCAAGTGCAATTATCACAGCTCGTGCTGCTCCACCACTACCAAGTATGGTGGCGTTCTTACCTCTCAGATTTATACCTTTCAAGCTCTCTTGAAAGCCATAATAATCAGTATTATAACCTTCTATTAAACCACCGCGATTCGTCTTAATGGTATTTACTGCACCAATACGCTTAGCTAGCTTATCTACTTTATTAATATAGTTCAGAACCCTTTCTTTATAAGGAATAGTAACATTTAGACCGTGAAGGTTAGCTAAAAGCGGACGAATCTCATCTTCAAAGTTCTCTTCAAGAACTTCATATTTTTCATATTCAGCATCTAAACCTACAAACTTAATGGCCGCAGCATGAATCTGTGGTGAAAGCGAGTGTTTAAGCGTGCTTCCTAAAATGCCTAAAGCTAATTTTTCATCTCGCATAAGTTAAAGTTCAGGTACTCCTGAAGAGATCTTACCTCTAGATCCTGATTTTTTAACGCACTAAGTGCTTTAACTAAGACTTGAACCGCCGAAACAGTAGTAATAGCAGGAATATTATTAGATAAAGCTATTTTAGAAATTATCTGACTATCTTCAAAGGCAACCTTACCAGATGGTGCATTAAAAATCATAGTGATTTCACCATTTTTCAGTAAATCAACGATAGTAGGCCTAGCTTCATTAACTTTATAAACACGCTGCAAGGGAATACCTATCTGTTCTAGATAATTAGCAGTACCGCTAGTAGCCACTATTTCATAACCCATAGTTAAAAGGTCTCTTGCGATGTCCTGTAAATGGTGTTTATCTCTATCATTAAAACTAATAAAAACCTTACCAGAAGTAGGAAGTCTAAGTAAAGCTCCCATTTGTGCCTTTAAGAAAGCCATATTAAAACTATTACTAACTCCCATAACCTCGCCCGTACTCTTCATTTCAGGACCTAAGAAAATAGAGGTTCCATCGAATTTATTAAAAGAGAATACCGCTTCTTTCACAGACACTTGGTCTTTTGGAATACGTTTCACTAAATCATGCACGCCAAGCTCAGAGATAGTCTTACCCACCATTAGCATGCTAGCTAATTTAGCCCAAGGAATACCAGTAGCTTTACTAATAAACGGCACTGTACGACTGGCTCTTGGATTTAATTCAAGAATATACAGCTCTTCTTCCTTAACCGCGAACTGAATATTTAAAAGCCCTATAACATTTATAGCTAATGCTAATTTTTCAGTAGCTTCTTTAATTTGCTCTAAGATATTCTCAGACAGCGTTTGGCTCGGGTAGACTGAAGCAGAATCACCACTGTGCACGCCCGCGTATTCTACGTGCTCCATAATGCCAGCGATAACGACTTCTTTACCATCAGAAATAGCATCTACATCTACTTCTAAAGCCTCATCTAAAAATTTATCTATGAGAATAGGAAACTGAGTATCTTCTAGAATAGTCTGCTTCACCCAAACATCAAACTCCTCCTCTGAATAAGCTATTTCCATCCCTCTTCCACCTAGAACATAACTAGGTCTTAGAACCACGGGATAACCTAACTGAGCCGCAAAATCCTTAGCCGATTGGACGGTATAAGCTATAGCATTTCTAGTCTGCCTTAAACCTAATTGATTAACCAGCTCCCCGAACCTATCTCTATCTTCAGCTAAGTGAATCTGTTCTGGCTGAGTTCCGATAATCCTTACGCCACGCTTTTTAAGCTCAGCTGAAATATTTAAAGGTGTTTGCCCACCGAACTGAACTATAGCCCCTAACATCTTATTACCTAGAGCTTCTTCTCTATTCCAGATAGAGAGAACATCTTCTACGCTTATCGGCTCAAAATATAATTTATCACTAGTATCAAAATCTGTAGAAACCGTCTCTGGATTATTATTAACCATTATTGTCCTATATCCAGCAGAACGCAGTTGATGAGAAGCATGCACACAACAGTAATCAAACTCTATCCCCTGTCCGATACGATTAGGACCACCACCAATAATCATCACCTGCTCCCCAGACATTTGAGTTATTTCATCTTCTTCGTCGTAGCTAGAGTAATGATACGGAGTATATGACTCAAACTCACCAGCACAGGTATCTATAGTTTTAAATACAGCTTTAACACCCTTATTAAGTCTATGATTAGCAAAATCCTGCTCATCTATACCAGTAATCACAGAGATCTGCTTATCCGAGAATCCCCACTCCTTGATCTCCTTAAGATACTCAGCAGTAAATTCACTTAAATTATTTTTCGTTTCTAATTCTTTAGTCTTTAGAACTATCTGCTCTAGATGCTTTAAAAACCATCTATCTATTTTAGTCAGAGAGTAGATCTCATCTATACCAAGCCCTAAATAAAGAGCATCAAAGAGCTGATAAACTCGCTTAGAATTAGGAACTACTATCTGCTTGCGAACTTCACTTAACAGAGTAGCTTTCTTTGCTTCGCTGAGATCTTTTTTTAATAAACGAGGATTAATAAAACCAGTTGAATCTTTAGCCTCTATGCTTCTAAGTGCCTTCTGGAATGACTCTTTAAAAGTTCTAGCCACACCCATAGTTTCCCCGACAGACTTCATCTGTGTCCCTAATTCATCTTTCACACCTGGAAATTTTTCGAAAGCGAATTTAGGAATTTTCGTTATCACATAATCTAAAGTCGGCTCAAAGCTCGCCATAGTGGTTTTCGTGATGTCGTTAGGAATTTCATCTAGAGTGTAGCCGACAGCCAGCTTCGCTGCTATCTTCGCGATAGGGAATCCAGTGGCTTTAGAAGCCAGTGCACTAGAGCGAGACACACGTGGATTCATCTCTATAACTATAAATTCTCCATTCTCTGGGTTCATCGCGAACTGAACATTACTGCCACCAGTCTCTACGCCCACGCCACGAATAACTTTAATCGAAGCATCCCTTAAAGACTGAAACTCTTTATCCGTAAGGGTCTGAGTAGGAGCTACCGTAATACTATCTCCAGTATGCACACCCATCGGATCGAAATTCTCTATAGCACAGATAATAACGACATTATCTTTTAAATCTCGCATTACCTCGAACTCTATCTCTTTCCAGCCAAGTAAAGACTTCTCTACTAATATCTGCCTGACTGGGCTTGCAGCAAGTCCCTTAGCTACCATCTCGTCTAATTCACCTAAGTTATAAGCGATACCGCCACCATAACCTCCTAGAGTAAAAGCTGGTCTTAGAATTAAAGGGAAACCGATGATTTTAGCCACATCATGAGCTTCTTTAATCGTAGTCACTGTCTCTGAGGCAGCGGACTTAAGCCCAAGATTAGTCATCAAATTTTTAAATAAAGCCCTATCTTCAGCTAATTTAATCGCTTCGAGCTTAGCTCCGATCAGCTCCACATTATATTTTTCCAAAACGCCTTTTTCAGCTAGCTCCACAGCAGCGTTTAAACTAGTCTGTCCTCCCATAGTCGGCAGAATCGCACAAGGTCTCTCTCTTTCGATAATTTTCTCTAAACACTCAAAAGTAATCGGCTCTATATAAGTCTTATGAGCGAATTCTGGATCAGTCATTATCGTCGCTGGATTACTGTTCACGAGGACTATCTCAAAGCCCTCCTCTTTAAGTGCTTTACAGGCTTGAGTTCCAGAGTAATCAAATTCACAGGCTTGACCGATGATTATAGGACCAGCACCGATAATCAGAATCTTTTTAATATCAGTTCTTTTAGGCATTAAAGCTTGATTTTACCAAAAATACAGTCATCACAAAATGCAGTTTTACTAAACAAAACTCAGAATTAAAGTTTATAAAAAAATTAAATAATCAACTTGCAAAATATCTTTACTTTGTATAAAATAGTATTTACCATTACTCGTTAAACATAATCTTAAAGGTAAGCCACTTGTGCCATTTCCAGTAAAACCCCCACTGAGAATATCTAATTCGTTGATAACTGGAGTTTGCTTTGGAGATTAGTCATAAGCCTATACCTCTAAATAATTCACAGACAGCTCAGTCATCAAAGACAGAAAACACTCCCGCACACACATCGGATCCCGATACCAGTAAAACTCCGAAGGATACAGCCACAGTTCAGGCTACTCCTCTAAATTTAGGTGAATTACATAAATCTGAGAATTTTAAATCTCATGATCTTGAACAGCTCAAAAGATTAGCTCAAATTAGAGAAATTTTAGATAAGAGCGGAAAAGACGATAAGGAGAATATAAAAGCAGGTGCCTTAGCTTTAGATTTACTAAATACGGTTAAAGCGAATCTTTTACCAGACGAAAAAAATATTTCTGCTAAAAATCAACACTTAGAAACTCTTAAAACGAGTATAGAATCCAAAAAATATGCCGACGCGATTAAAGGTGTCGGGCAGATGATGAATCTGTTTGAAATGGAGTCTAGAGGGGCGTTTACGCCAGTGAAAAATACTAAGGGGGGAACGATAGATACCTTAATCGATACCGCTATAAGCTTTATATTTGGTGATCTTATAGGTCCAGGCATAGTTTCAATTTTCAAGAAACTTGGGCATGGTCCTATAGATAAAACTTCTTTACCTGAAAACGGTAAACTAGCGGCAAATTTAGCTGTTGGCAGTGCTGGTTTTTATGCAGCAGAAGAATCTATAGGTAAATTCCTTGACCCACAATGGAAAAAGTTATTACCAAAAATTCGTCAATTTATGGATGATAAAATTCCAGATACTTTAATTAAAATGAATCAAGCTGGTGATAAGCTTATCAAACAGATTACCCATACAGTGCTTGGCGTATTTGGTAAAAAACTTGAAACCAGCGAGAGTAAAGACTTTGTTAATCAAGATCTTAAAGATCGAGTTATAGATTATATTAAGAATAGAGCAGAAATTGATCATAAAGATGAAATGCATTTCCCGAAATTAGTCCGTGAAATGCTAAATGATGATTACCAAAAACTCTATGGCAAAAAAATGCCTGTTCCCGTAGCTAAAGCTCTTGACGTCGCATTTGCCTGTGTGGATGAAGGATCACCAACAAGGATGAGCTTGCTTGCAAATGAAGCAGCCTTAGTTGCTAAACCATTACTAGATAAATTCGGTCCTCCTGGTGCTGCTATTTATCATTTCTTCTTTGACATTGTGCCAAATGCTTATATATTTGTCACTAGACCTATTGCGATGTTTGCGATTAATCACAAAAAAAAAGAGTTACTAGATCGCGCTAATGATCTTGGAATAAGACTCCCTGAGAAGGGTTCAGCTAATAAGCACTAATCTCTCAAAATATTCATAACAATATTACACATCAAAATACCTTATATACTCGTGCGAGATAATGGATAGCCTCCAGAACACCACTCTCCATAGAGACAATATGGTGCTTGCAAACGCAAGCCAGCTAGATAGAAACGCCTCCACTCTAGAGCAGAAAATAATTAGTCCTCCTTTCGCCACCATAGAAGCTGAAAATAGCCCAATAACAGAAAATCCTGATTTAAAAACCAAACAGGAAAAACAGGCTCAAATCAAAAAGCTGCACGAACCTAAAAGCATTTTAACCATAGGTTTAGATGCACTATCCAGTTCAGCATTAACTTACGGTCCCTGTTCTTGGGTAATTGATTTAATAAAAGGTGCGGGGGATAAAATTCTAGTCAGAGACTCACAGCCAGATCAAGTTAAAGAAACTATACAGGTACTCTCGGGCTTAGTCGGAGTCTTCGGTGCAGAAAGAACTATCGGGAAACTTGATCCTTACATGGACAGAATAGTTCACAAGTTTAGTGATTATATTAGTGAAAAAAATCCTAAATTATTTAATAGTATTAATGAGCAAGTAGAAAAGTTTATAAACTCAAGCATCAAAAAAGCCTTAAGTAGTTTATTTAAAATCAATCCAGACTCAAAACAAACTCTCAGCGAAAATCTCAAAGAAGAAATGAAGAGCTATCAAGAATTAAAAGAGACTAAATTTTCACAGTATGAATTATCAGCAGAAAAGTTAAATAACGACAGTGATCTTGAAAAACAGAAATTCAGTTTAGTAAAAAAACTTTTAACTGAAAAATTCCACAACACTTATGGGAAAAACCTTCCCTCTTTTATTGAAAAAAGCATAGAAAGTCTATTGCTATTAACTAAGAATAATCATTACATCAGGCAAAGCTTCTTACTTGTAGATGAAGCTGCCTTAGCGATTAAACCAGTATTTGATAGGATGGGAGTGATCGGAGCTGGTCTATTTACCACTTTATATAACATAGTTCCTAATGCCTATCTGGGCTTAAGAGCTGCTGGAATGTACCTGATTCGTGACTTAGAAAAAGAAGTCATGAAATTACCTGAGAGTTCAGCACATCCTTAAGAAAAAACCTCAACATAGCCAACATAAGGCAGCTCTCTAAAATGCTGAGAGTAATCTAAACCATAGCCCAAAATAAAATAATCATCGATAGTAAAACAACAGTAATCTGGTTTTATATACTCTAATTCTTCTGCTCTTCTACATGGCTTATCAAATAAAGCTGCTATCTTTACTGATTTGGCAAAAAGATGCTCGTTAAAAAAATCTAGTAAAAACTTAGCAGTTCTACCAGAATCTACAATATCCTCTACCACAAGAACATTACGCCCTTTCAATTCAGGCAAAGACAGATCTACGGCTTTCACCTTACCAGAGCTTTCAGTTTCATCATTATTATAACTAGATAACTTTATAAACTCTATCTGCACTGGTAATCCCATAGCTCTCACCAAATCAGCAGTAAATATAAAAGCACCTTTAAGAACGCCCACTACGACTAAATCCTCAACATCTTTATAGTCTCTTGAAATTTGCTGAGCTAATTCTTGAATTCTTTGCTGAATCTGTTCAGCAGAATAAAGAACTTTAATCGCACTACGGTCTTTAACATTAAGCATAAGGTGGATAGATAATTATAGCTAATTAAACTTAAAGGGCGTGTAGCGGAACTCCAATTTCTGCGTTTTCGTCGCCATTAAGCTCTCACTGAAAATCGGCTGCGACCTCTAAATAAATTTTTTTTTGTTTTATAGTAAAAAACCTATCTTTAGAAAAATTAATACGATGAAAACCACCTTGCTGAATAGCTTCCAGAAAATCATTCTGAAAATCGATATTAGTCGTAAAAAAACGCTCTAAAAGCCTGCGCTGTATTAGTTTTTCTAAACTCTTAAAAGATCCCAAAGCCCAAGGCAAGCTCCCTAGCTGTTTAACAGCAGATTCCACTTGAATATTAATATAGGTCTCCTGCTCCTCTATGAGTAAAGCAAGGCGATTAATATTATTTTTAAACTTAGGATTAATTTTTTCAGCTTCAGGAAAGATATTCAAGCGAATTCTGTTTCTTGAATAAAGGTCTGAAACATTAGAAGGATCTTCCCATATAGTTAAGTTAAAGTCTCTAGCAAATTCTTGCAGTTCTTTTTTCTCACATCTCAGTAATGGACGATGTAAAGTAAGCCCTGATGATTCTAATAAATTCTCGATAGGGATACCCTTTAAGCCAGCGACACCAGTTCCCCTAAAAAGCCTGAACAAAACAGTCTCAACATTATCATCTAAATGATGCCCCATAAATAAGTCCTGCACACCTAGCTCTGCTGTTTTCTGAATAAAAAACTGGAAACGTAGATCCCGAGCATTTTCCTCATTTTTTTTCAGATCCGTGAAATCAAATTTCACAGAAATGTAATTAAAAGCTCGTCCTTCACAGTAATTACCAAGAGACTTACTTATTTGAGTAGATCCCTCATGCCAAGCATGATCACAGTGCAAAACAAATATTTTTTCAGGCTTGTATATTTTACTTAACGCCTGGAGTAAAACCATAGAATCTAGACCACCAGAGCAAGCCACGGCAATAGATCGCTCTTCTAAATTCTTATCAAAGACATAAGCCTTTACCTTATTCGTTAAACTCTGCACGGGAAAAAGGTTCTTTAACTGTCTTCTTTGCCACTAAGGCTTCAGGCTTAACTAAGACATTTACTCTTTTCGAGATAAAAAGTATCCCATCTAGCTGAGGATCGACTAAGCCTTTATAGAAAAGGGCTGTGGCACTCACTAATTCATTATATTTATTATCATTAGCCTTAAATAATCTCTCTAACTTCTTTGCAGTTAGGTCTTGATAATCCTCATCAATAGCTTCTGGCTCATCTATATACTGAACTAATTCTTTATCTACAGAAGCAGAAACACTATAATCATCACCACCAGCGAAGTATAGAGCAGCGGAATAATCCTGTCCCGCATCCACCTGTTCTGGAGCTGAAAAATAAATATAATTCTCATCTAGCATTTTTTTAGCTCTACCGAAAGTAACAGTAGTTAGCTCAAAGTTAATTCTATCTGACTCTATTTTCCAATCTTTTCCATATCTTTTAAGATACATACTGCCTTGAGCGAGAGCATTTATTTTCCCTCGTTCATTAAAGTCGGGATTAACATCCTTAGTCTCACCGACATAGTAATCTACGGTAGTTACAGTAGAATACATCTCTTGGTTTCTAAAAGCTCGCTTACGGTTAATAAGCTGAATATTTGGATAATTAGTCCAAAGCCTTTCTGTAAGCTTCTTATAATCATCTTTAATAATTCCATCTGCACTAATAAAGCTTTTACTATAGAAGGACATCAATTTTTCAATATCATGAGCATTCCAAGCAGAATAAAAATCATCAAGAAAATGTTTTACGGGATGATCAGAATCAGAGACCTCTTTTGCGGCAAGAGCAGAGGAATTAGAATATTTAAACAGTACACTTGAAAAGAATCCTCCAGAGAGACCCATAAAAAGTACTAATATGCTGATATTCTTACTAATAGCTCTTAAATTTCTTTTTCCCACAATACAATTATGATAATAGACTTAGCTACAGTATATCGCAATAAGCAAATTGAAAGTATTCACTACGGCATCGCAGTTTTAGTTAAAGGCGAAAAGATAATACAGTCTTGGGGAAATGCAGATTTTAAATGCTTTACGCGTTCTATTATTAAACCTATTCAAGCTAAAGTCTCACTATCATTCATCAGTGAAAATATTCCAGATAAATATATAGCCATAGCCTGCGCTTCTCACAACAACACCCCTGAACAATTAAAAACTCTACTTGACTTAAGCCAAGAATATGAAATAGAAGAAGACTCACTGAAGCTAGGACTACTAAAAGGATCTAATTTAAGCAGCGGGTATCTCAAATCAAAATTCGCACACAACTGTGCTGGTAAGCATACTTTAATGCGAATTAGCGAGAACTCTTTAATGGAAGAATATAGCTATATAAACGAATCCCATCCTTTACAGAAAAGTATTTTGAGCGAAATTAAAAGATTAAGCGAGATCAAGAATGATCAAGAAATCATTACTGGCATTGATGGCTGTGGGTTACCAACTTTTCATCTCTCTCTTCAAGCAATGGCTCAAATATTTTCTAAAACAGCAGAAGAAAAAGAATATCAAAAAATTTATAAAGCCATGAACGAATACCCACTTTTAATAGGGGGACCGAATCAAATCGATTCATTAATCATGCAAGCTAGACCGAATAATTTTATGGCAAAAGGTGGAGCCGAAGGATTAATGGTAGTCTTAAATTTAATAAATCAGGAATGCCTCATTATTAAAATTATCGACGGATCATCCAGAGCGAAAAATATCATCACTAAAGGCTTCCTTGAACATCTTGGTTGGCTAAATCCAGGTGAAATCTTATTAGATGAAAATATTTTTAATAGTCAAGAATTAGTTGTTGGTAATATTTCATTTAATGTTAGATGAAAACTGCTTATTCTGTAAGATTATCACTGGAAAAATACCAGCCAAAAAAATCTTTGAAAATGAAAGCATACTTGCTTTTAGCGATATAAATCCTTGTGCTGAACATCATTACCTAATAATTCCGAAAGAGCATATTAAAAATCTAAACGAAATGCAAGATAATCACAAAAATATTCTTGGAGAAATTTTATTAACTGCCTCTCATTTAGCCTCTAAACTAGGCTTTGCCGAAAAAGGCTACAGAATAGTAGCAAACACTAACGAAGATGGAGGACAGACTGTTAACCATTTCCATCTTCATCTCATCGCTGGGCGAAAACTTGAATGGCCTCCAGGATGAATTTCATATTCAGCCTAGCCTAAGATTAAATTGTTGATTATTTCATGATATATTCAAATACATGCTTATCAACGATGATGTTACGACAGTAGGTATCGATTTGGGTGGTACTAAACTTGCAGCTGCTCCAATGAAAGGATCTATATTCGTTGAGTCAGAAATTATTAAAGAAGCGACCCCAAGTGGTACATCTGAAGACATTATCAGCACTATGTGCAAGATGGTTAAAAAAATCCAAGAGACACACAGTATCGCAGCAGTGGGAGTATCTACCGCTGGAATGGTAAATGAGAAAGGGGAAATGATAGGTTCATGTGGAAATATACCTTCTTGGAAAGGCACTAAAGTAAAAAAAGAATTAGAAGCTAAGCTCTCTATTCCAGTAATAGTCGAAAATGATGCGAACTGCTCAGCTTATGGTGAGTATGCGATCGGCTCAGGGAAAGATTTTAAATCCATGATCATGGTCACACTCGGTACTGGAATTGGTGGTGGCATTATTATTAACGATCAAATCTGGCGTGGAGCACATTTTGGTGGCGGCGAAATAGGTCATCTAAAACTACACAGTAACAGAACTCGTAGATGCACTTGCGGCAGCTGGGATTGCTGGGAAGCCTATGCCTCTGGAACTGGGCTAAACAACACGGCTCGTACTTATTTAGCAGACCCTAATATAAATAACTACAGCTTAATGGATAAATATAATCACGGAGATGCTGATGCTATCGAAGTTATAAGCGTTTGGCATGACCACGTAGCACAAGGTATAGCTAGCTTAATTAATAGCTTTGATCCTGAAGCAGTCGTTATCGGCGGTGGCTTAGCACAGTTTATTAATTATCCTAATTTAAATAAAAAGCTCAAAGCTAGAGTAGTAGATGCTTTAAAGCCTTACATAAATGTTATAGAAGGCAAACTCGCTAATAATTCAGGGATGGTAGGTGCTGCCTGCCTAGCTAATGTTGAATTAGCTAATTTGAAAGTGCAAGTCGCTTAAGCTGCAACAAGTCCAGCATCAATATCTGGGATTTTATCCGCAATGCCAGAACGTAAGATTTTCTTTTCTTTGTTGTCTATACTTGAAATTACCCAGTTTTTAACAGGTGCAAATAAAGTTCCAGCAAATGGCAAGAAGGTAGCATTAGTTAAACCTTTACTCCACCCTTCAAAACGTTCCTTCCATGATTCTAAAGACTTAAGGTCCGAAAGGGAGCCACCAAAATCTATCCTCACTTTCATCAAACCATTTAAGACAGTGGAAACTAAAAGCTTCTGAGCCATAATCGCAGAAGACTTCAACTTAACCCCTTTTTCTATATTCTCTAAATCTTCAGCGTTCACTGTTTCATGCTTCCTTAACTTATCAAATACCGATAAAGTTCTTATTGCAAGCATTGAATTAGCTGGTATATCTAAAATCACAGACATGAATCTCTGTAAGGTTCTTGCAACAAAATCACCTTGATCTCTTACAGCACCACCTCGATTATCACCCAAGAAAGATAAGCCTTTAAATGCTTGAGCTAGGGCTTGAACACGCTCGCTAGGATCTGAGATGTCTTTAAATTTACTCTGCTCAATAATATCAATAAAGTTACTCACCGAATCTCGAATCTTATCTTTAGTAGAATCTTCTAACCCTAAATAAGATGACATAGATAAAATCTTCTCTGGCAGACGGTATTTACCACTTTCTTCTTTATGGGTTAGTCCATCTAGCAAATTATTCCACTGGTTTTTAAACAGCATGGCATTGGTAAGTAATCCACCAACGCCGTTCATCAGCATCAAAGGATTTCCCTTAGAAGTATCTACCAATCGATTCAAGTCCCCGACACTCTTCACCAAAGGAAAAAAACCTAGTCCTCTGTCTGCAAGATCATTTAAAAAATTACTATTTTTAAAATCTGGATTAGGATTAGCTCGTGGGTCAGCCTTCTCCATCATATTTAAACTAAGTGAAGCTAATTTTAATAAACCAAAAGCCCCCATTATTTTACTGGAAATAAAAACTAAGGGTTTAGTAACCATGGTAAGAGCTTTTGCCACAGGATTCTTTGCCGTTGTCTCATATTGACTACGTCCTGACCCTAAAAGGAAAGCTGGTATAGCTTCCACTAAAGTATTAAACTCCTCAGCATCTAATTTCGGCTGAGCCCCTTTATTTATAAGATTTGCTGGTGCGTTAAGGATCTGCTGAAATTGCCTTTGCGCAGCAGACAGAGATGATGTTTCTTCTTTTAAAAGCTCTTGCTGATTAGCAAGTAAGAATTGTACCCCACCCCACAATGCACCTAAATTTACAAGAGACTTCGGTAGAGATCTTTTCTTTTCATGCCCAAGCTGATAAGCTGCGATACCTGATTGAAGCTTTTCAAAATTTATTTTCCCCTTTTGTTCACCCTCTTCATAATAGGACTTTGGTATCGTTAAAGGTCGATAAGTCCCAGGCGGAATACGCTTAGCAAGCTCTTTTGGGTCTGGGACATCAATATTACCTAAACCAAGAGGCGGCAGAGCCTCTTTAAGAGAGCTTAAATTAAGTGGATTGATTCCCATTGACAAGCGAATTATCGTAAAGTTACAATAATCACATCATGTATTACACTTTAATTCTACAAGACGTAATACACATTAATCAAGTTAAGGAATCTCTTTATTTCAGAAAGCATTAAAAACTCTCTTAGTAATCACTCCTATCATAAGCTAATCGTCGGGGCTTCTCTGAAAGATTTAGCGAGTATCAGAGATTATTCTTACTATTTTACTCATGCTGGAGCAGATGTAATAGACATTTCCGCATTCCCACATTCTGTAATTGCCGCTAATCGAGGTATAAACGAGGCTTTAGAAGAATTAAAAATATCAGCAAACAGTCAAACTACTCAAAAGAAAGCATCTCCTCCTAAACCACTATTAATGGTCAGTGTAAATATTGATAAAGACCCGCATTTCAGAAGAATCATAGTTAACGAAGATAAATGTACTAAATGTCAGCTCTGTATACCAAGCTGCCCATCGGCAGCTTTTAGTGATTTAAATATCTTCAGTTATGAAGCTGATTTATGCTTTGGCTGCTCTAACTGTCTTGAATACTGCCCTTACGATGCCTTAGATTTTGAAAACTGGTCAGCATCGAACCCACTTGAGTTAAATCGATTATTTCTACTAGGAGCCTCTGCCTTTGAAATCCACTTGGGGGCTAATCTTGAGGCATTAGAAAATTTCTACTTAAAACTTGATTTAAATTCCGTAAAACTCGAATCATTTTCGATTGGTTCCGAAAAAATGACAGATCTGGAGCTTGCTGAATCAGCGATATTTATCGCAAAAATGACACGTGAGCAGCCCAACTTTGAAGATCGCTTGATTATCATTCAATGTGACGGAATTCCACAGTCTGGTGCAAGACTTCCGAACAACACTGATAAAGATTTAAAAAGCATACATAACGCAGACTTAGTTTTAAAAGCACTGAAAAAAAATAATTTACTTCTACCTAATATTTTCGTGCAAATCGCTGGCGGCATTGATGATAAAAGCCTAGCTAAAGCACACGCTTTAGGTGTTGAGATTCATGGTATCGCCATTGGCTCTTGGCTCAGAAAGAAAATATTAGAACTTAATGCAGAGGAAGCTAAGCATTTATGTAAAAAGATCATTAATCAGTCTAAAACAAATGCCGAAAATTACAGAAATCTTGCTGTACAAAAATAGATTTAACCACTAAGATGGGTATATTAATAAAAGAGACTTAACTTAATGGTAAATATCGTTAAAGATGACGTACAAAAAATAGTAGATTTATTACCGAAAGAAGTTAAACAGATTTTACTAAATCATGATCTAACGAAGTTAATAGAAATAGTTCTAGACTTAGGTCGTATTCCAGAAGCTAGATTTTCTAAACAAAAAACTATAATGCTTGGTGAAAGAATCGTCACTCAGAGCTTTCTTGATGATATCGTCGCAAGAGTTGGTGAATTCAATGACTCTAACAGAGCTGGTCTTGAAGGTACTCTGCATAGAATTAGCTGCATTAGAAATAAAATTAATAAAATCGTTGGTTTAACCATGCGAGTCGGCAGGTCGGTATTCGGCACTGTTGATATTATAAAAGACTGCTTGCAGGAGTCTAAATCCCTTTTACTACTAGGACCTCCTGGTGTAGGTAAAACTACTATTCTTAGAGAAATAGCTTATAAAATCTCTACTGAACAGGAACAGAGAGTGGTAGTAATAGACACGTCGAATGAAATAGGTGGAGATGGCGATATACCGCACCCAGCTATCGGTAGAGCACGTAGAATGCAGCTCCCTAAGCACCTTCAACAGCACGACATCATGATAGAAGCTGTAGAAAATCATATGCCCGAAGTTATTATCATTGATGAGATAGGCACTCAGGAAGAGGCTTACGCCGCAAGAACTATCGCAGAGCGAGGTGTTAGATTAATCGGCACAGCTCATGGAATTAACCTTGAGAACATAATACAGAACCCTACTTTAAGCGACCTGATCGGTGGAATAGAGTCTGTGACTTTAGGTGATGACGAAGCACGTAAACGCGGAACGAGGAAGACCATCTTAGAGAGAGCTTCTAAGCCTACTTTTGATATTTGTGTTGAAATTATAGATCGCTATACTGTAAATGTTCACAAGAATACGGCTATGAGCGTGGATTCTATATTAAGAGGATGGACAGTTCAGCCTGAACTTCGCACTCGAAATAAAGATACTGATGAAATTACCATATTAGAAAAACCTTACAGGGAAGAGCCTTCTAGCCAAATCAGCAATTTCCCTTTCAGCAAAGACGGTAATAGCCTAGCGATTTATCCTTATGCCATATCTAAGTCACTACTAAAGCGCTCTTTAAGTGGACATGATATTGAGCTTACTATCGCAAATACCATCGATGAAGCAGATATGATATTCGCTCTGAAAAGCTATGCTCAGCCAGATGCTCAGATATATGAAATTTCTCGCAAGAAAAAAATCCCGATTAAAATCGTCGAAGAAAATTCTCTATTAAGCATCAGAAGCACTCTTGAAGATATAGTAAACGATATCCCCTATGCTGATGATGAGCCTTGGACTAAGCTGAATAACTACTAAGCTCGCGAGCTTGAGAGTATGTAGGCGAATTTCTATGGTGCCTGTAAAGACTTTAGTGTTGAAAAACAGCCTGAAGGAGTTTTTCTCGATCAGGTTCTGGCATATAGGCCAATCGATTTCTCACCTCTCCAATAGGAGGAATAACTTTGCTTCCATTATTTGTGTCTGCGTATCGTAATCTTTTTGCCGCCCCAAATGTTGTTCCAATAGAACTAATTTGTCCAAATTGATTATCACCAGGCTGAGCTAAAATAGTTGGCAAATCTTCTATCCGTAGACCTTGTTTCAAACGCTCTGGATCGGTATTTTTAGCATAGAATTCTACCGCTTCTTGTATGTTCGCAGTAGGTATGAACTCGCCAGATAAACTTGTTCTATTTCGAACCTCTTGATTATAATTATTAACATAATCATTATTGAATCGATCATCTGCTGCTTGCTGAGCCTTGATCTCGGCACGCAAAGACTGCTCTACACATCGCCCATTTGCAGAGGGGATATTAACATTACTAATGGATTTACCTGCTGGATCAAGTTTGCAGAGAAATGGATTAGTTGCTGCGTAGGTCACAGTCCCTACAGCGCCAGCCGTAACTAAACCCAGAAAACCAGACGTAATTCTAACGAGAGGGTTTGATAGCCATGACTTCGTGGAACCACTACGCGGCTTCGTCATGCTATAAGAGCGGTGTTTAGAGGTTTGAGACTGAGTCGAGGACGACCCTCGTTTTCCTTGTGAGGACTGTTGCTAATCCCAACAAGTAAATACTGATAAGTGTTTGCATTAAGAGTCTTTTCAATTAGATTTTCATTCGGATCTTTTAGAGAATTTAGTTCCAAAAGATCATACGTATAGGAAGCTATTAAAGCTAGTAGATAAAGCATATCCAGTAGAATCTGCTTTGAAGATGTTAATTTTGCAGCAAGCTGAAAATCATTCAGACAGAGAGATGGAAAGATTTCTTAAAGAAAATGTTTGTGCAAAATATTTTTTTTAGTTCCTCGATTGCTTGGGAAAAGCTTACGCTGAAGCTCTAATCCAGAGAGCTTTTCAATATCTTTAAAGCTTAATCCTAAATTTTCTAGCTTTTGCAGATAGCCTCTAACTGTCTTTCTGCTTACCCCTAAAGCTTTTTCTATCTCTGTATTGTTAGAACCCGCTTCATTAAGCCGTTT
>JAGWWP010000061.1 GCA_018970325.1 Cyanobacteria bacterium REEB446
TTCTGCTCCATGAGAGCTTTTGTTCTTCTGAAAATCGCTCAAACGAAATTAAATATCTCTATCTATCAGCAAAAATGGGGAATCGTTAGAAATTCTGTCAGGAATTTCCTTGCTATGCGTTATTTCGCGTAACTCCTGATAAAGATAAGAATCGTATTAAGATAATAATCTCACGCTTCCTGTGAATCTCGCAGAAAGTTCCAATTTTATTTAGAAAATGTCAGCTTAATGGCATACTAAATATTGGAATGCCCCAAATCTTAGAGAATATTTTTAATCGTCTAAATCCAGCTCAAAGAGAGGCTGTGGAAGAGACTGAAGGCCCAGTGATGGTTTTAGCGGGTCCGGGGACTGGAAAAACTCAGGTCTTAGCTTCACGTATCGCAAATATACTAAATAACCCAGATTTACAGATGAATCCAGAGAATATTCTCTGTCTAACTTTTACTGAAAGTGGTGTAGTCGCCATGCGTAATCGCTTGATAAGTATTATCGGCACAGCAGCTTATTACGTGAAAATTCATACTTTCCATTCTTTTTGTAACGAAGTCATACAGGGTAATTCGGAAATTTTTCCTAGCTTAAGCTCGGTAGCGGAGCTTGAGCAGATAGAGATAATCGAGAAATTAATTTCAGGACTGGATGTTTCTAGTCCTTTAAAACCTTTTGCTGATCAGTATTTGTATAAAAATGAAGCACTCTATGTGATTAAATTACTTAAAAGAGAATCGGTAAGTCCAGATGATTTAGAAGCTTCTATCGCTTTTATTGAGCTTTTATCAAAAATAATTCACGAGGATATAATGAGCTTTATCAGCCAGAATGCTCGCTCACTTAAGGATGAAGACTGTTTAATTTTTATAGATAATCTCGCGAATACTTTAAAACAGGCTGATCTAGAGACATATTTACTACAGAACTCAGCATTAGATTTAAGCCTAGCGAAAGAAAAAATACAGAAATTTATTATTCAGGTAAGGAAATTTTTTAATCAGGCGACTAAAGTCGCTGATTTTAAATCGACCTTGAAAGATTTTTATACTAAGGCTATAGAGAATATTCCTAAACAGCATGAGCTATTAAAGCTTTATCGAGGCTATATTAAAACTCTTTTAGAGAAGAGGCTCTATGATTTTGAGGATATGCTGCTTATGGTCATAAATGCCTTTAGTAAGCACCCTGATCTTTTAGCTATTTACCAAGAGAAGTTTCAGTATTTACTAGTCGATGAATATCAGGATACGAACGGCTCACAGAATAAAATACTTGAACATCTCTGTTCTTTTTATCAAGATCAAGCGAATATCTTCGTTGTAGGGGATGATGATCAATCTATCTATAAATTTCAGGGAGCATCACTGGAGAACATCGGTTCTTTTTTCAGAACTTACCGAGAAACTCTTAAAATGGTGGTCTTAACTGAAAATTATCGCAGTCAGCAGAATATTTTAGATCTTTCACATTTTTTAGTTAGTCATAATCAAAGCCAAATCATAGAGCTCTTTCCCGATTTAGAGAAAAAGCTACATGCTGCTACTGATATAGCTTTAGAGCCAGTAAAGCTAATCGCTCATCAGGATTTTAATTCGGAATTATTTTATATAGTAAAAAAAATCCAAGAACTTATTGCTGAAGGCGTGCAGCCTGAAGAGATTGCAGTTTTGGTTAGGAATAATAAGGACGTTAGCGCTATCGCTGATCTGCTTGCAAGAGCGAGCGTGCCAGTGAAAATATACTCGAATGAGAATATTTTAGAAGATATTTTAATCGCTCAATTAATAGACCTTCTCAGAGTAATATCTAAGCCCAAGGCTCATAGCTATTTACTTTTCAATCTTTTACATTATGACTTTATTTTAGGTTCTGCTCTAGTGGGGGAAGCTTCTGTAAATTTAGGTGTTTCAATCAATAATAATCTTTGTGAATTTACTAACAAGGCGGTTAAACTACGTGAAATATGGAAATTAAATAAATTAAATCGTGATTCTGAGCTGAGCCTTATTGAGTTGATGCTAGAGCATGAGCTGTTTAAGCCTTTTGCAGAGAAGATTTTAGATTTTCATCAGCGAGCTTCTAATCATTTTTTAGATAAACTCTTTGAAGACATTATTAATGAGTTTAATTATCTAAATTTTATCGTTAAGGATTTTAATAATATTCAAGTAAATAATTTACAAAACTTAAATCAACTCTTCGCTGAAATTAAGGAATTACAGCTAAGTCATAAAAATAAAGCTGCTTATAATGTTTCTGCTTCAGTATCCCCGATTTATCAGCTAGAGAGCTTTCTTGCACATATAGATAGACTGCGTGAAAATAGATTAAAGCTAAATGCTGCTAGCATAGATGATTTAAGCCTTTCTGCGGTGCAGATTATGACTGCACATAAATCTAAAGGGCTTGAATTTGAATATGTTTTTATGCATAAGTGTGTAGATAAAATATGGGGTAATGTTACTAATCGTAGTAAACTCAGGCTGCCGCCATTCACTATTGGGGACTCCGTTCTGGAAACTAAAGAATCTCAGAACGATGAGGAGCGTAGGCTGTTTTTTGTGGCGATGACAAGAGCTAAAAAAGAGGTTTTTATTAATTTCTTTAAAAAAGATGCTAACGCAAAGGATGTTAGTCCTTCACTGTTCGTCGAAGAGCTTTTAAGTTTTAGGGATAAAGAAAAAATACAGCTTATAGATGCTGCTGATAAATCTAATTATGGCTTAACTTCACTCTTAGAGAAGAACTTAGCTTTCCTAAGTTCCCATGAAGCTTCTCATTACACTGATACTAAAGTCCTAGATGCCGTGCTTGCTGAGTATAAACTTTCTGTAACACATTTAAATACTTTCTTGAAATGCCCGCGTAAATTTCTCTTTCAGAATTTATTAAGAGTGCCTGCTGCTAAAGATAAAAGTGCTAGCTTTGGGACTGCTGTGCATAATGCTCTCTATGAGACTTTTTTGCATATAAAGAAAAAAGATATAGACCATAAAGCCTTTCTCTTAAAGAGCTTTGAGCAGAGTTTGCAGCGTGAATATTTAGATGAAAAAGATTACGCAGATTCTTTAGCCTTGGGCTTAAATTCCTTAGCTGCTTACTACGATGAGTATCAGGATTCGTTTATAGAGAATGTCGAACTTGAGTTTAATCATAAAAGTTTAGAGTATAAGGGGCTTAATCTTACTGGGAAGCTTGATAAAATAGAGGTCTTAGATTCTGTAACCCGCACAGTGAATGTTGTTGATTATAAAACTGGGAATCCTACCTACGCTGATTCTAAGCTTAAACCTGGTGCTGATTATCATCGGCAGATAGCTTTCTATCAGCTTTTAACAGATCTTGCTTTTGAGCAGGGTGTTTCTACTTATAGAATGCAGTCGGGGGAGATAGATTTTGTGCAGCCATGTAAAACAGGGGAATTTAAGAAGGCTAAGATTTACATTACTAAAGAAGATTTAGCGAATTTAGATTTAGAGATAGAGAGTTTTAAAATTAAGCTTGCGAATAGAGATTTTAATATGACTGAGGATGTGAAATTATGCTCGGACTGCCAGTTTAAGAATTTGTGCTGTAGGTGAGTGGATATAGTATATTCTTATATTTATAACTAGATTGGGATGATAAGTACTAGAGAAATAGAAGAATCTATAAAGAAAATAACTGAGGCTCTAGATAAGGATAATTTTCCTTATGAATTCTTAGCCTCTTATAAAATTTCTCAATCCATGATTACTAGATTAAAGAATAAAAGCATTAATCTCTCTAAGATAGAGGGGGATGTGCTGTATAAGAATAAATTCTTTTTTCGTTCAATAAACGATAATATCTACAATACCTTTCAGGCAGTAAAAAAAGACTCATCTATACTAAGACATAATCCTAGATTTATTTTCATCACTGACTTTCATAGATGTTTAGTAGAAGATATTAAGACAAATGAAAACATAGATATAAATTTTAGTGAGCTTCCTAAAAACTATAGTTTCTTTTTACCTCTTGCCAAAATTGAAAAGCATTCTAGCAAAGGAGAAAGTGAAGCTGACATTAAAGCTGCAGAGCAAATGGCGAGAATGTTTGATTAATTAATGATAGATAATAAAGAGGAAAGTATCTCAGAGAACGACTTTAATCTATTTTTATCAAGATTGCTTTTTTGTTTTTTTGCAGAAGATACTGGTTTGTTTGAAAAAGATTTATTTAGTAAGATTTTATGGGAAAACACTAAAGAAGATGGTTCTGACCTTAACGATTTTTTTACAGAGCTTTTTGAAGTTTTAAATATCGAATCTAGGAGTGAATTTGGATCTCGTTTTTCAAAATTCCCTTATGTAAATGGGGGACTTTTTCAGGAAAAAATTAAACTTCCTAATTTTTCAAAAAAGACTAGAAAGATTATTTATGAATCTGCAAGTACACTTGAATGATCAGAAATTAATCCCGATATTTTTGGCTCAATGATGCAAGCCGTAGTTATAAAAGATAAACGCTCAAAGCTAGGCATGCATTACACTTCAGTAGAGAATATCCATAAAGTTATAGATCCTTTAATATGATTGTTAATTATGATGCTCGCAGTGCATTCGTTTCAACTAATTCTATTTGTCAAGGTGAACAAGTACCCATATTATGGAAGTACATATTTGAAAATCATGATGTTTGTATTCACTTTGCTCATCAATCTTTTAAATGGATAAATAGTGCCAAAAATAATGCAGGTGTAACTTGTGTGATAATTGGAATATCAAAAAAAATAACAAAAAATAAAATTCTCTTCAGGAATGATTATCGTCAAGAGTGTCAGAGCATAAGTCCATACTTACTACCTGCCAATAACATTTACTTTATTAATAAAAAACAAAAAAATATATCAAATATTCTCTCTGAGATGATTTATGGTAGTGAACCTAGAGAAAATGGTAATTTAATGATTTCCGACAATGAGTACAAGAAGCTCCTGTCTGACAATCCAGCATTACAAAAATATATTAAAAAAGCTATTGGTTCTAATGAATTACTCAATAAAATTCAGCGCTACTGTATTTGGATTGATGATGCTGATTTTAATGAAGCATCATCGTCACATTTTATTGCAACAAGGTTAAATGCTGTGAAGAAATACAGACTAACCAGTTCAAGGCAAGCAACGATTGAGTTTGCAGTTTATCCACATAAATTTACTTCAAGAACCTATAAAAAACAAAAATCTTTAGTAGTTCCAATTGTATTTAGCGAAAAGAGAAATTACCTAGTGTCTGATTTTTGTGAAGAAAATACTATCATCCTTAACTCAGCCCAAGTAATCTACGATCCACCAGTTTATATTTTCGGCATAATTTCCTCTCGTATGCACATGGTCTGGGTTAGAACTGTAGCTGGAAGGCTTGAAAGCCGTATCAGATACTCCTCAGAGCTTTGCTATAACACATTTCCTTTCCCAGAAATAAATGACAAGCATAAAGAAGCTATCGAAAATATTTCCTATCGTATTTTAGATGCTAGAGCAGAATATCCAGAAAAGACTCTAGCAGAGCTTTACGATCCAGATAAAATGCCAGCTAATCTCTTAGAAGCTCATAAGCATCTAGATGAAGCTATAGAGAAGTGTTACAGAGAAAGACCCTTTGAGTCAGATGAAGAGAGGCTAGAAGAGCTTTTTAAGCTTTATGAAAAAATGACCAAACAATTAACAGCAGCTAACTAATCTCTCAAAAGCAACTTTAATATCATATTCAGAAAATAAATTTTTCTTACGCTCACTCCAAGCCTGAACATACTCTGTGACAGCTTCTAAGGACTTAAGATCAGAATGCTTTAAAGCCCAGTGAACTGTAGAGAGCAGCTCCATATTATAAGGAGTTTCAAAGCCTCTAATTGTGTTTTGGACTTTCTGAATTCCTGTAAGTGCTTCTGGATTTTCTGTTAAAACTTTTTCTGCAAGTTCTAATCCTAAGTCAAGAATTTCAATCTCTGATTGGGCTTTGTCGTTGTCACCAGTACCTCTAATATAGTGTCCTTCCATGTCATTTAAGGTATGTCTTAAATTATCAGCATAAGGACCGAAGTAATGTTTTTGGAATCTAAGTTTGGAAAATTCTGCTAATCCAGCCTCCTTAGCAAAATAACAGAGTCTCTGGATTTCTAATTTACTTAGCTTATACTCTAACTGTCTATATAAAGTCATCAATTTAATTAATACAGCTCTTGATATAGTCATCTGTGGCTGAGTATGATTGATTGGAATTTCATAGACATTCGGAGAATATGGAGTATACAGAATAATTTCTGTATCTAAGTCGTGAAGATATTTATAGATTAAATCTTTTACTGAATCCCACTCCAAGCCACCATTACCACAACCCAATGGTGGAACGGCGATAGAACTTATTTTATATTCTTCTATTACACGCTTTAGATCAATAAGTCCTGAATCGATGTATTCAAGCCTAGAATTATCTTTCCAGTGGTCTTTAGTGGGAAAATTAATAATATATCTAGGATTATTTTCAAAGAAACCCAAATCAAAAACTAGATTAGAGCCTATGTTCATATATTTCAAGTCACAGGCTTTTTTGTATTTTATAAAATTACTCGGCCATTTTTTTTTGAACTGCAAGGCGATTCCTTTGCCCATCACTCCAACACAATTAACAGTGTTTATTAATGCTTCGCACTTAGAATCTAATAAGTTACCCTGTACTTCTTTTATCGGCATAGCAAATATCTAAAAATAAAAATCCTTATTAGCCCTTACTTTTATACTACTATCTACCATTTTAGCTTTGACGATATCACATCGTCTATCATCAAAAGTAATAATTTCTTCAATTAGATCAAGAGCTAACTCTTTATAGACTAAGAATTCAGCTTGCCTTAATTCTTTTCTTTTGACCCAGAGAGGCTTTTTATAATTATTTTCATTCTGCCAATATTTTGAAAAGCCTCCACAGAGCGGCTCTTCAAAGAAAATTTTCCATTTAATATTATTGATATCATCAGGTTTATAGAAACAGCGGGCATTTGCTAAAACAGGGTGCATGTCATAAAAAACACATTGAACTCCTTTATCTATAATTCTTTGAATAGAACTGATTAAATAAATGATTTGCTCTTGAGCAATAGAACCCTCGTGGCGAGTTTCTTTATTAGCATAAAGCATGGGAGATCTAGGTGCAAAATAGAAAGGCACGTAATCATGTAGAGTGCCATAGGGTGGATGATTAATACTAATCTGACTACGTCTACTCTGCACATCATTATTAGCGATGCTTTTAAAATCAATTTCTCTCAAATAGTTTAAAGCTAATAGCTTAGAGCATTTCAAGATACTATCCAAATTCAATATCGAAGTGATATGAAAGATCGGTGTTTTTCTAATATGCTCTTCTGGTCTGATATTCACAAAACCTCTTTTCTTCCAAACTAATTAAAAACTATACAAACCACAATGCCCTTACTTCTGTAAGTTTAGTAAATTTGCTAAGCTTACTAACCTTTATGTTTTAGAATTAATTTAATGCCAGATTTCGTAAAAGTAGATTATGAACAAACCAAAGCTAGTACTAAAACTAATGAACTTGGCATGCGTGAAATGCAAGCTAAAGCCTATGCAGAAAGGAATCGTCAGTATCTTTTATTAAAAGCACCTCCAGCTTGTGGTAAATCAAGAGCCTTGATGTTTATTGCTTTAGACAAGCTTTTTAAGCAAGGTATTAAAAAAGTTATAGTTACAGTTCCCGAAACCGCGATAGGTTCATCATTTAAATCAACAAACCTTACAGATAGTGGTTTTTGGGCAGATTGGCTCGTGAATGATAAATACAATCTATGTTTACCTGGTATTGATACTAAAAAAGTTGAAAAGTTTCAAGAATTTTTAAATTCTGACACAGAGAAAATACTTCTTTGTGCTCATGCGACTTTTAGAAATGCCTATTCCATTTTAGATGCGGAACTTTTGGATAATTGTTTAATTGCTGCGTAACGGCGGTTTAATTACCCACCGAGTGGCGAATTAATTACCCACTTAACGGCGCATTAATGACCCAGTTTAGCGATATAAATTTCCGTAAAGGACGGAGATTTAGAGATGTCAAACAGGAGATTTAGTG
>JAGWWP010000018.1 GCA_018970325.1 Cyanobacteria bacterium REEB446
CTCGATGGCTCTAAATACAACCTCATCGGCAAAAGACAGGTCTCTGGATGGAATGATGACTTTAGAGAACAAATTATCTTTCAAAAATTTCCTAAAATCTCTTGATTTTTAGAATGAGACAGCCCTACCATAATCGCCATTAAGATAGGATAAGACCATTTATAAGTAAGTTCTGGCATAAATTCAAAATTCATTCCATAGACACCGCAAAGAAAAGTTAATGGGATAAAAAAGGTAGAGATGATAGTTAAAAAGCGTATAGTTTCATTTAATCGATTATTTAGCCTAGCGAAATAAGTGTCAGCTACAGACATAAGCTCATCTTTTAAAGTCTCAGTCGCTTCAGCAGCTTGCTCTGCATGGTCATAAAGTCCCTGAAAAAAAGGACTCAACTCATCTCCCACGAAATCTATTTCATCATGAATTAATCCAAGAACTATTTGCTGAAAGGGGGTAATTACTTTTCTTAACTGATTTATATCGTTTCTTAAATCCTGTATTTTTTGAAAATTTTCATGACTAGGCTTTAATTCAAGCTTATTACTTAATTCGTCTAATTCATCTCCCAAAAATTCTAGAACTTCGAAGTAATTATCAATAATCCCTTCAAGTAAGCTGTGCAGTAGATAAGCTACTGGCATCTTTCTGACTCTGCCTTTATTTTCAATAATCCGCTTACGCGGATTATCAAAAAGCTTAGACTCAGCTTCTTGAATACTTATAAGCCTATTGGTGAATAACAAAAAACTAACCTGTTTATGTGTAATTAAACTTGGTTTACTTTTATCTTCTTCTATGGCAAAGAATTTTACCGTTAAGCTTAAAAAATGATCCCAGTCATTTAAGCGAGCACGCGACTTATTATCCTGAATAGTTTCCAGCACTACGCTGTTTACAAAAGCTTTCTCTAAAAGCCATTTTTCCAAATTAGCAGATTTTTTATCGTTAAAGTTAATCCATTGACAGATGCCTTCAGGAGACTCAGGCACCTCTATCGCTTTACTAGACTGCTTTTCTTGAAAATAATTAAAGTGAAAGCTGTTGTATTCAAAAATTTCAAAGTGAGTCATGATAAATCTAATTCTAACGCCCCAGACCTTCTAGGTCTGGATTAAAAGATTCAAGTCAGCTTGACTTGTAATCAGGCACGAAAGGATGACTCCTTTCTCATAATTTAAAGTAGTAAATAAAAGTGGTGCTGGAGAAAGGAGTTGAACCCTCGACCGCCTGATTACAAGTCAGATGCTCTACCAACTGAGCTACTCCAGCAAAAATCCTTTAAAAAGGAAATAGCGAAATTTCGCTTCTGAAATTATAACAATTAATCAAGGCTTGTCAAAAAACTTCAAAGCTTCTTAAGAATTATTTAAAAGCTTCTATATTTTCTAAATCGCTTAAAGTTTTTTCGACTATTAAATTTTCGTTCTCTAAATCTGTCAGATAACGAATTCCTTGATTAAGAGAGCGAGACAATAGTATTCTGCGATTATCAACAGCAAGAATTAAAATTTCACTGCCATCAGGTAAAATTTCTCTTTGAACGATGTTTATTTTATAACGCTTATCGGCGTTGCTGAATGTGCTTTTAATCCTTACAAAATTATCCAAGAATTTAGGAATCTTCCATTCACCGCTTTTCACCTTATTAATAAGGAAATTAGTGCAGAGCCACATAAAGATTAGAAACGAAACAACGCTAGTCACTTTACCAGTAAAATCAAAATCAGTCATTATTAACTAAAATATCAAAAAACGCCTGCCTAAAGAACATTTTTTCTGGAGCTTTTTGATTATTTAGAAAATCTAATCTTTCTTCTTTCACTGGAATTAAACAAGTACTAATTAATTCCCATATTATTTTTTGGGCTTTAGAGTCGCCTTCTATCGCATATTCAGCATAATTTTCCAACTTTAATCCGCAAGAATTTATAAGCTCGGTCATAACAGTTTTACTTACTAAACCTTCAAAATCCTCATTAAGTAATTTATCGAAAAGCCTTACAGTATTCCCGATCAAAGGAGAATCACTAACTAGAGCTAAATTATTATAAAAATCACGATTAGCTTTTACGCAGGCATACTCATCTTCAGACATAAGCCCAAAACAAAAAGAAGGCATAGAAACGTTAAATATAAAATGTGCGTTAAGCGTAGATGCTTGTTTTATCTCTTCAAATATAGCCCCGATGTCACCAAACAAGTGAAAACAGTTTAAAGCATAAATTACATCCACATCATGATTAAAATGCGAGGCAAAGTCTTCAGCACCCGCTTGAAGATAAGAGGCCGCAGAAGAAAACTTTTTTTCTGCCTGCTGTAACATCGCGGCAGAAGGATCTATCAAAGTAAGATTTTTAGCACCGTTCTCTATTAAAATCTTGGCAGAGACACCAGTTCCAGCCCCTAAATCGATAATTTTAGAGTTCGGGTCACCAAGCACTGGAGAGAAAAAATCTACAGCATGCCTAGCACTCTGTTCATACAGGAAATTCGCATTAGAATAATTTTCCGAGGCTTCCTCTGAAGTAAATGGATTTAAAAATATATCTTGATTAGACTTATGCACCAACTGTCAGCCCTAGCTCAGACGATAACTCAATATTACCCGCAAGCTGAGTTATACGCAAACCGAAGCTGTCATCAATAACCACAACTTCACCCCTCGCAATAATTTTATTATTCACAAACAGATCTACCGGTTCTCCAGATAAACGGTCTAGCTCAATTACAGATCCTTTAGTTAATTTTAAAATATCTCTCAGCTGCATTTCAGATCGCCCAAGCTCAACGATTAGACCAAGTTTGATATCTAATAATAAATTTAAATTTTTCTTTTCATAAATTTCAGCACTGTTTACAGTGTGGTTCATCTGAGCGAACTCGACTTCGGATACAGAGTTTTTATTTGCCAATTTAGGGTTTTTAACATCAGCTAGCGTCATTACTCGCTTAATGAAAACATCAGCAAGGTTTAAGTAAAAAGATGAATTAACAACATCCGCAATCTGAACGTTAAAAGCAAAGCTCGTATAATCAGTTGGAACTAAATCATGCTTTAAAGAATCTGGACTAGTTTGGTCAATTAAAACATTTTTGAAATCATTTAACTCTACATCTAAACCAACAACCAGAGCTTTCAGCTTATGAATAATAGCGAGCGTAGATTGAGCTAATGATTCAGAAAAAGCAGCTTGTTCTATAGCCTCAAAAGATTTACCAGCAATATCACCATTACCGCCAGCCATTAAATCAGCAATAATAATCGCATCATTAATATCTGCAATATAAGCTACGCTTCCAGATTCACCACCATTAATATCAGCGAATACTGAAATAGCCTGATTGGCTATATTATAATCACCATCAACTATCATGGGTTCCATTAGCCCATCAAAACTCATACTCACCTCAACATTAAGAAGCTGAGAGAGGTTCGCCCCAAAAGCCTGGCTTAGATTATTTAATAATTCAACAAACTTACCTAAAGTCTTATCGTCTAAAGCCATAATAGTCTTCTTGCAATATACCCCTTAAAGCCTATTCAGCTCAAGGATTAAAGAAAATACACCTTATGGAGTAGACTTTAAAACTTAACTAATCTGAGCTTTTAATCCTTCAATCTGGTTATCCAAGGCACTTATGCTTGATTCAGCCGCGCTAAGATCCGCAAAAGCCTGTGAGGCATCTGATTTCAAAGAACTAGGCTTGCTTTTAGTTGCTTTTGAGGGGCTTTGATTTTCAACACCACCTTCTCCCCCAGTTTCTCTTACAGATGTGGAAATATCATCACTTAAATCATCTAAAGAGGCGTCACTAATAGCACTGAACCTAATTTCTTTTGCCGCACGTTCATTTTCTGCACTAAGCTTATCGCCTTGTAACTGATCTAATTTACTTGATAAAATTTGCTTATTTGCTTTTTCATATTTTTCATCGACTTTCAGCTCAGTAACTATATCTTCACCAGCATCGATAGTCAGCCTCTCAACAGACATATTCGTGAATGCGACTGTTTTAGTGTCTTCTGCTTTTATTGTTGAAGTATCAATAGTCGGTTTAAAACTTTCTACTGCTGCATCTAAATCAGTAGAAAACTTTTCTTGAGTTTCAGCACCAGCAGTTTTAAGCCCACCTAATATTTTTGAAGATTGAACAAAAGTATTAAGTGTTTTAGAGTCATCGGTGTCGGTTAAACCATTTTCAGATAAGGTTTCTGCCAAACTATTAACCCTTTCATCATCAGGCAAAAGCTGTGCCGCGACATAGCTTTCAGCTATTATGACTGCCTTTGGCTCATTCGTTTTAAGCTTACCACTGTCTTTAATTTCTGCTAATTCTTGCACTTGACTTACTTGAATTTCTTGCGGACTAAGTGTTTTATTTTCCAGCGAAGTTTTCACTTCAGCTGGCTTAGCCGATAAAACTACTTTATCTCCAATATCACCAGCACTCGGCTGATTTGTAATTACAGCTGGCTCATTTTTTTTAATATCTTTTTTTAAATTATCAATATTAAAACCAATATCTTTACGCTCTGCATTAAGCTCTGCTCTATTTTCGACATTTTCTGTATCTATTAAATTTACAGAAACTAAAGTATTTTCACCATTAATTGAAACCATGATCTTGTACCTCTCAAATAAAGTTACAAATTAAAGATTAAGGTTTGGTTAAAATGGTGGACACTAGAAGACTCGAACTTCTGACCGCCTCGGTGTAAACGAGATGCTCTACCAACTGAGCTAAGTGTCCATATTGTTCAGACAAATCGCATCTCGTTTCCGAGATCTTTTCAGATGTGACAGCGGGGCTGTCAAGCAACTGAGCTAAGTGTCCATATTGTTCAGACAAATCGCATATCACGATCTCCCTGACGAAGTATTATAATAACAAAAAATGCTTTTTTGCAAAGTAATACTTCTAAACAATTCACAATCTTTTAGTAATCAGACGGATAACTCACTGACCTATTCGATTCCAGATGAATTGAGTAAAAATATCGCAGTAGGTTTTTTCGTTTTTGTTCCTCTTTTAGATAAAGTCCTTACAGCTTTAGTTATTGAAATTTCAGAAGATGTGCAGGCCGAGTTTAAAATTAAAGAAATTATAGATTTAATCGACCCGAAAATTCATTTAAATAGAGATCTTATTGAAATTATTAAATATACTGGTGACTATTATGCGACAGCTTATTCTCAAGTTCTATCTACAGTAATAAATACTGCAAATATTCCTAATGCTGAAAAAGAAATCTATTATTTGCATCTCGAAAGAGAAGAAACTCAAAAAAAAAGCAAAGCAAAAGATGGGACTGTTGCTGGTGAGTCTCTAGATTTAAGGCTCCGCAATCTTACAGATAGTTTAGCTTTAGAAGTTCTAGAAAAATTAAAAAACTGCCGTGGTCAAAAGGCAAAATTTAACAGGCTTCAAGCCGTGTGTAAAATATCCACTAAAAAATTAAATCAAGCCTTAGCTAAACTTCAATCAAGCAGCTTAATTGAAATTAAATATCACTATAATCTTAAATTAGAAGCATCTCAAAGAAATTATTTAGAGAAATTTGAGGATTATGATTTTAATGAAAAACAAGATGGAATTTGCGAGCAATCAACCAATCGCTTATCGGCAGAACAGGGGGCTGCTTACCAACTTATCAAAGAAAACAGTATTAAAAAGGTAAACCCCATAAAAAACTTCCTTATCCATGGTATTACGGGCTCAGGTAAGACCGAAATTTATTTTGAGCTAATTCAAGACACATTAGAAAAAAAAGAAAGTGCCATTATCTTAGTACCTGAAATATCCTTAGCCCCACAGCTTATTGATAGATTAAAAAAGCGGTTTCCAGATCAAGAAATTTTAATCTGGCACAGTGCCCTTGATGAGCAAGAAAGGCTGTATAGCTTTATGAAGTTAATGACAGAGGAATCCGTCATAGTCGTAGGAGCGCGCTCTGCGATATTTTCACCAGTAACTAATTTAAGTTTAATTATCATGGACGAGGAGCATGAAAATTCTTATAAACAAGACCAGCCTGCACCACGCTACCACACACGAAATATTGCAGAGAAAAGAGCTGAATTAAATAATGCTTTGCTAATTTTAGGTTCAGCGACGCCTTGCGTAGAATCCTACCAGAAAGCAGCTTGCGATAATCCCAATTCCAGAAACGACGAAAACGCAGAAAATGAAGTTATACAGCCGTCTATTGAATCTCAAAAATGGATGTTACTACATCTTAGAAAGCGTTATAACCAAAGCCCTCTCCCTAGCGTAGAGATAGTAGATATGAAAGAAGAATTTAATCTTGGCAATAAATCTATTTTTTCAAAAAAATTACGAGAATTAATGGAAGATCGTTTAAATAAAGGCGAAGCCACCATATTATTTTTAAATAAACGCGGAAACTCCAGTCATGTATTCTGCCGTAACTGTGGCTATATTTATAAATGTAGCCACTGTGACAGTAAAATGGTCTACCACTCAGATAAACATATACTTATCTGTCATTTATGTAATCACAGCGAGAAACACCCTGATAGCTGTCCTGCCTGTGCTTCTAGCTCTATTAAATATTTCGGTTTAGGGACGCAGAAATTAGAGGAAGAAGTTAGGAAAGCCTTTCCTACGGCAAAAGTAGCAAGATTAGACAGTGACACCACTAAAAAGAAAAATTACCACCTAGAGGTTTTTCAAAAATTTAAAAACCAAGAAATAAATATACTTATCGGCACGCAAATGATAGCGAAGGGATTAGATAACCCTTTAGTAACCTGTGTAGGAGTAATAGCAGCTGACTCCTGTTTTACGCAGCTTGATTATCAAGCTGAAGAAAAAGGCTTTCAGCTACTCACCCAAGTTTCAGGAAGAGCGGGTAGAAAAGATAGGGAAGGAAAAGTTATTTTCCAGTCATATCTAAATAACAGACCCAGCCTACTTTTAGCTCAGGAACAGGATTATGAAAAATTTTACGCAGAAGAAATCAAACTCAGAGAAGAATTTAATTATCCACCCTTTAGTAAATTAATTCGCTTTATTAGCAGTAGTGAAGATGAGGTTCTTGCGATAAATAACATAAATAAGTTCCACGAGCTAATCTACGACTACTTTACAGAAACCATTAATGAAACAGCAGCTCCATTACAACTACTCGGACCGAGTCAGTGCCAAATTACTAAAATTAACAAACAGTATCGCTATCATCTACTCTGTAAAATCGCTCTCAATAGAGCAGATATCGAAAGTAATTTAAAATCACTCTTTCTTAATCATAAAGCACTGCACAGAACTCGTTTAGTTATTGACATCGACAGCTGTAGCTTATTTTAAATACTACTCAGAGGATTGCTCGCAATCTTCAATTTCTGCGTTTTCGTCGTCCTCATGATCCTCATGTACCTGCAGTACACTGCGGTCATTCGTCCTCCTCAGCCTTGAACTTGTACGTTTATGAGCCCCCCCCTCACTAAAACAGATGACATATCTGGTTCAATGCCAAATTTAATAGCCTTAATCGCAGCTTGAGTTCTATCCACAACACCTAATTTCCCTAAAATGCTTCTCACATGAGTCTTGGTCGTAGCCAAGCTTATATACAATTCTTTTGAAATTTGAAAATTACTTTTACCACTAGCTACTAACTTTAATACTTCTAGCTCTCGATTTGATAAAGAAAAGTCTTTTAAAAACAGTTTATCTGTAAAGGCAGTCGAATCTCTCTCTCCATGATTAAATAATTTAGTTACTAATTCATTTGACATACAGATATTAGCAAAGAAACCCGAGTCTATACATTCCAAAATTTCATGATAATTCTCATCGGCAGAGAA
The DNA here is from genome assembly GCA_018970325.1 of Cyanobacteria bacterium REEB446. Taxonomy (GTDB): domain Bacteria; phylum Cyanobacteriota; class Vampirovibrionia; order LMEP-6097; family LMEP-6097; genus LMEP-6097. The sequence continues at coordinate 7,830 of JAGWWP010000018.1, forward strand.
AAATAAAATCTTAATCGCTGGATTTATTTTCTTTACTAAACTTATTAGGCTTTTTAGACAGATACTATTCATCATCCAGTTCACCATAAGCAACTCAGGTGAAGTTTCCTGAATAATTGACATTAAAATATCTCGATTATCAACTTCAGCCACCACCTCAACATTACCGTAAGATTGAAGATAAGACCTTATTCTTAAACGAACCTCTTCATTATCATCACAAACTACAGTTCTCATTCCCATACACATATCAGCTCTCCTCTTAGTCAGATCTAAGACCTCTTCGTTTAGATCCGTGATTTACACACAAAATAAAATCAACACTATGTTAATTTTATATAATATCTAAACATTATATAAAATTTTAATAAAAATTAGACTTCTAATTAAAAATTCATTCCTCGGGACGATAGTTGAATATTTAAATTTCACCTAGAATTTAAAACATAGCAATGAGGCTATAAGAACAAGCAAACATATCTAATGGAGGAGGGTTTGCATATGTTACTTAAAGTTGGAAGGCACGTTATTACAGGGATCACAAAGGTTTTTATAGCCACATTGCACCAATTCAAAACCTATTAATGATATTATTCATTCTGTGCCAGATGAATCTTTACTAAAAAATATTTTTGGCTTAGATTTAAGTGAGCTGGAGAGCTTATTTCTAGCTGAATCTATAGAAAAATTCAGAGCCAAGCAAGTTTTCAAATGGATTTATACTAAATCAGCTAGAACCTTTGAGGAGATGACTGATCTTTCAGCTAAAATGCAAGCTGAGTTATCTGATAAATTCAGGATAGGCTCCCTAAGCTTAATCGAAAGACAGGTTAGCAGTGACGGTACTAAAAAGTATTTATTTAGCCTAAGCGATGGCAATTTAGTCGAATCAGTCTTAATGTGCTTTAGTGATAGAGACAGCCTAACAGCCTGCATTAGCAGCCAGATTGGCTGTGCAGTAAAATGTCCATTCTGTTCCACTGGGACTTTAGGTTTTAGAAAAAATTTAACTAGTGATGAAATCATCGAACAGATACAGCTCATACAGAGTCTAGAAAAACTTAGAGTCTCTAATATAGTTTTTATGGGTCAAGGAGAGCCTTTAAATAATTATGACAGTGTTATAAAAGCTACTAGAGATTTAGGTTCACTTATCGGCATCGGTGCAAGACACATAACTATTTCTACTAGCGGTGTTGTACCACAGATAGAAAAACTTGCAGATGAAGACCTGCAAGTAACCTTAGCTTTATCTCTGCACGATGCAGAGAATGAAGGCCGTGACTACTTAGTACCTATCAACACTAAATGGAAAATAGCTGAATTAATGCAGTCTATGAAAAACTATGTTAAAAAAACTAACAGAAGAGTAACTATAGAATATGTTTTACTAAGAGGCTTAAATGATTCTAATGAAAAAGCTATAGCCCTAGGTAAGCTTTGTGTAGACTTACACTGTCATATAAATTTAATCCCCTATAATCAAAGCTGCTCTGACAGCGAATTCCAAAGACCAAGCAATAACAGGATTCACTATTTCTCTGTGCTCGTAAAACAATATAGTAAAGGGAAAACTGTCATCGTGCGTAAAGAGAAAGGGCATGATATTAAAGCTGCCTGCGGGCAACTCGAGTCTTCATATAGATTATCTTAAGAGGATATCATTTATGCAGCGACACATAAAAATATTTATAGTATTAATACTCTTATTCATTCTAGATTTGAACACTAAAGCTATGTTAATACCCAGCGCACTAGAAGAAAACACTGGAGTATCTGGTACCGTCTTCCCTAACGTTCCTGAACCTTTACATATAGATTTAGTGAGACCTTTAGGAGCTAAAAAAGGAGAGTTGGAGATTAATACACTAGGAGTTATTCGTCTCGGTGATAGTAATTTTAGTAGTAGCTGGGGACCAGAAATTGAATATGTCATTAAAGATGGCTTGGCTATTGAATTTGAGCTGCCTTTCGAGAATGAAAACTTAGAAGAGCTTAAATTAGCCTTTCAGGGAACTATTTCTCGTAGTAATGATAAAAAGTTTATTCACGGCTGGCAGAGCATACATAAAATGAAACTCAATGAAATCTACTCACAGCATGATTTAATGTATATCCATGCTTATCGAATAAATAAAAAATGGAGTACCATTTCACTAAGTGGCTTTAGGCAAAATCTTTTCAACAATGAATACTCAACAGGTTTAATTAACAATACTAGCTTCTTTAGACATATAAATAGTAAAACTAAACTAGGTCTTGAAACTAACTGGCGCTTAGATAAACTTGCACAAAAAGATAGCGAAAATATAATAGCAGTCATACCTCAAATACACAGAGAATTAGGTGAAAAATATAGTTTACAGCTAGGAACCGGATTCAGTCGTTACGAAGAAAGATTTAGACCACTTCTAGCTATGCGACTAATCTGGGAGTTATAAATTCATCAAAGCCTGCAAAAGCTCATCAGCAACAGTAACTACCCTAGCACTACCCTGCAAGCCTCTCTGGTAAGCTATCATCTTGGTCATTTCTTGAGCAATATCTACGTTAGAGTATTCAAGAGTGTTAGAAATAATTTGAGTCGATTCTAAATGAAGATTTTCATTAGTACTTGGTCCACCTATTACTTGAATAGCAGCCTCACCAGAATTCGCAGATGGACTGTAATAACCTGCACCATTATTTATTAAGCCATCATAATTTCTGAAATTACCAACAAGTAAACGAGCGATTTCCATTCTACCAGTAGTACCACCACTCTCGATGCTCACAGTGCCATCTTGACCTATACTATATTTAGAAAGCTGTATTTCACTCTGTGGGTCTGGTGAATAGAATATAGGTGGTAATTTAACTGGTGCAATTAAACCTTGCATATCTGCAGCTGTCATATATGGCAAATCATCTTCATCCAAGGTAATACTATTACCCACCTGAGTTTTAGGCGAACTAGCAGCTGAATCAAATGTTAATGAACTACCAATACCACTATTTTCATCATAATCAAAACCTGTAAAAACCTCACCCAATCTTACTATCTCAGGTTTCACTCTTAAACGCATTTGCACTTCTTTACCAGCAGCGTTTTTTAGAACAAAAGTATTGCTTTTACTATCAAACCCAAAGCTAATACTAATTGTTTTAGAAAAAACATTGTCTGGTGTAGGTATTTTACCGCTAGTATCCGTGAAACTAAATTCAAAAAGATCATTTTTTTGAGCAATCGTTAAAGTTCCGTCATTAATATCGATTGGAGAATCCACAAAACCACTCCTAATACTTAATTCTGAAATCGCACTAGTATTGATAGAAGGAAAACCAACCCCGGTAGAGGTAGTAAAAGAAGGTGTAGTTGATATATCGATACTTGATCCTATCGTTTGATCAGATAGATATGTTACAGATTTATAATCAGGGTTATTTATAGACGTCATTTCATTTGTAGTCCCATTGTAGAACATAGCTCCCATAACGAATTGCCCAGCACTATTAACTAAATTCCCATCTGCGTCTATATCAAAAGTACCATCACGAGTATAAACGAATTCATTCCTTGCATTATCTGTAACATTACTAGTTGGACTTACAACAAAAAAACCTCGCCCTTGTAATGCTAAATTTGCAGTATCCCCCACTTGCCTGAGACTACCTTGCGAAAATGTCGTGCTAACAGAATCAGCTAAAGTACCAGAACCAAAAACCTTACTATTCACTCCACCAGAAGAAGCAGTAGCAGCTCCTCCTAAACTACTCACATTCGAAATACCACTTGCAAAGCCAATACTTGACTTCTTAAAAGCGATACTATTTACATTAGCTATATTATTGGTAGTAAGATTAATTGCTTTTTGATGAGCAGCGATTCCTTGCCTACCAATAAACATTGAAGATAGGGACATAGTTAAATCAGTTATTCTCCATATTTAACTATTAATCCATAACTTGAATTAAGTATTTATACAGGAAAACCTAGACTATTTACATGATCCTCATGTGACTGTTGCACAATATGCAACAGTCACATGAAATTAGGATAGAATTTAGAGAGATGAATTTAGCCAATATTACTGATGATTTTCACTTTGATAGCTGTGGCTTCGGTCTTATCGCTAATTTAGAAGGTATTTTTTCACATGAAATCTTAGCTAAATCACTGACTGGCTTAGCAAGATTATCACATAGAGGCACTAAAGCTAAGGACGGAAAATCCGCTGATGGCTGCGGGGTTCTTTTTAATATTGATAAAGAATTTTTCAGAAAACTAGTTAAGCAAGAGAGTTCTATTGATATTAATTTTAAAGCTATAGCAGTAGTCTTTCTAAATCAAGAGACTAAACTCAATGATTTTCAAAAAACTTTTACAGATGAGCTAGAGAAAAAAAAAATTCAACTAATGCACACAAGAGCTGTTCCATATGACGCAAGCGTACTTGGACAAAGAGCATTAGAAACACTGCCTCAGATTTATCAATTTTTTATTAGCGCAGAACATGAGGCGGACGAGCAGTCCCCTGATGAGAAAAATGTATTAAGAAAACTCTATATTGCAAAAAGACTTACTGAAAGTAAAATCCCCTGTCATTTCGCTAGCCTCTCCACTAAAATGATCTCCTATAAAGGCATGCTTACGCCTGAAAACTTAGGTAATTTCTACCCTGATCTTAAACAGACTGAACTAACTACTTCTAATTGTCTATTTCACCAAAGATTTTCGACTAATACTTTCCCTGAGTGGCATTTAGTACAACCCTTTAATCACTTGGCTCACAATGGGGAGATAAATACTATTGAAGGTAACAGAAACTGGGCTCAAGCTAAGAGAAAGATGTATTATTCAGAACCCTTACGTGAATTACAGTCTTTAAAATCATTAATTCATATGCAAGGCTCTGATTCTAAAAGCATGGATTCTATGCTTGAATTACTTTTAGCTGGTGGCTTTGATTTATTAACCAGCACTAAAATCCTTGTTCCACCAGCATATGAAGGAAATCCTAAATTAGATAAAAAACTAAGGTCGATGTATGAATATTTTTCATTATTTATAGAGCCTTGGGATGGACCCTCGGCTATAGCTTCTATTGATGAGGAGTACGCTATCTGTAATATAGACAGAAACGGTCTTAGACCAGCTCGCTACGTTCTGACAAATAAAGATGAATTCTGCATAGCCTCTGAACTAGGTGTAGTAGATTATAAAGCTGATGAAATAATTTTAAAAGGCAAGCTAGGAGCTGGTGAAAGCATCGCTATAGATTTAAAAACAGGTTTAATACTTTTTGATAAAGATATTAGTGATTTAGTTTCATCTAAATATGATTACGTAGCTTTAATAGAAAGCAGTCGGGAAACCGTAAATCAAGATTTTTCTTTAGTCAAAGAAGAAATAAATTTCGATGAAAAACTTCTAAAAATTTATTACAAGTATAACCAAATCAGCTTAGAGGAGCTGAATATAGTTTACACAGCACTGTCAAATAACGCTCAAGAAGCATTATCCTCAATGGGAGACGATAGTTGCATTGCGGTACTTTCTAGACACAAGCGAAATCTATTTGATTACTTCAGACAGAGATTCGCTCAAGTAACTAATCCACCGATAGATTCAATTAGAGAAAAAAATGTAATGTGTTTAAACACCTATATTGGTGCTATCGGCAATATATTTGAGGATTTTGCAGAAGGTCAAAAAAGAATAAAACTCTTATCACCAGTGCTTTCCCAAATCAACTATATTAAAATCCTTAGCAATTACGATCAGAACTCCATCCAGGAAATAGACTTAAACATCCCATTTACAAAAGATTTAAAGACCGCACTCTTAGAGATTAAAGAGAGCATTTTAAATAATCTCAGTAAAAATAAAAACCTAATTATACTCAGCGATAAAGATATAAAAGAAAATCACTACCAGCTACATCCGCTCATGGCGACAGCTTTTATAAACTATTTTTTAATCACTGAAGAACTAAGAGCTAAAGTAAATATCATCGTCGTTACTGGTGAAGCTAAAGATCCTCATCATTTCGCTTGCTTAATAGCCTTCGGTGCTACACTGATTTACCCTTATTTAAGTTATCAAGCGATTAATCAAATACACTTTGATAAAAGCTTAGATGAAAAAGAGCAACTCTGCCGTAATTATCAAACAGGGATAGAGAATGGCATATTGAAGATTTTATCGAAGATGGGCATCTCCACTATAAATAGCTATAGGGGTTCAGGTCTCTTCGACATTCTTGGCTTAGATCAAGATTTTCTTGATTTCTGTTTTAATGGAAAACAAACAGTGATAGGTGGATTATCAATCCCAGACTATGAAAAAGAATTAAGAGAACTAGCAAAAGAAGCTTGGGATGAGAGTAAAGAAATAAATTGTGGCGGAATAATAAAATACTTACCGAACGCTGAAGAGCATGGTTTTACACCACCAAGCATATTAAAACTACAGGAAGCCGTGAAGAATGATGATTATGGAGCTTATAAAGAATTCTCTAATTTAATTACAAATCGAGAATATCTCTGCATCAGGGATCTTTTTGATATCAAAAGTGATAGAGAGCCGATCTCAATAGAAGATGTGGAAAGTAGAGAGAGCATTATTAAAAGATTTTCTATTTCTGCGATGTCACTAGGAGCTATATCACCAGAAGCACACAGTGCCTTAGCTGAGGCTATGAATATACTCGGTGCTAGATCTAATTCTGGTGAGGGTGGCGAAGATATTAAACGAATAGAAACTAATAGTCATTCTAAAATAAAACAGATAGCCTCTGGCAGATTCGGTGTCACAGCTGAATATCTTATAAATGCTGAAATTATTCAGATAAAAATCGCTCAAGGAGCGAAACCTGGAGAAGGTGGTCAATTACCAGGTTTTAAAGTTAACGCTATGATAGCGAAACTAAGACATAGTAAAGAAGGAACTACTCTAATATCGCCTCCACCACATCATGATATTTATTCGATAGAAGATTTAGCCCAGCTAATTTATGATCTAAAGGAGATTAATCCTAGTGCCGAGATATCAGTTAAATTAGTTTCTTCATTAGGAGTAGCTACTGTAGCCCTAGGAGCCTGCAAAGCTAATGCTGATGCTATTACCATAGCTGGAGCAGATGGTGGCACTGGTGCTAGCCCGCTTAGCTCCATTCGCTATGCTGGTTTCCCTTGGGAAATAGGTTTACTATTGACCCATAAATTACTACTTGAAAATAATTATCGAGATGATATTAGCCTACAAGTTGATGGTGGTCTTAAAAACGGCTTGGACATTATTAAAGCGGCTTTGATGGGTGCTAATATATTTGGTTTTGGCACCAGTGCTTTAATAACACTCGGCTGTAAATATCTCAGAATCTGCCATTTAAACAACTGCGCTACCGGAGTCGCTACTCAAAACGAGCTTCTGCGTAAAGAACATTTCCGTGGACTCAGTGAGTACGTAATCAGCTATATGAATTTTATCGCAGAAGAAATCAGAGAATATCTTGCTTATTTAGGTTACCAGAATCTAAATGAGCTTATCGGCAGGCAGGATTTACTAGAGCGAAAAACATCTAAAACCTCTAAGCAAGCCAATTTAGATTTTTCTCAGTTGTTTATAAATTTAAACACTAAAACAGCAGACCCTAAAAATCCAGCTCAGGCAGAGAATGGAGTCACCCAGCGGTCTCTTATTTACAGAGAAAGCGAGAAAAAGCATATTCACATAAACAATGGAAACTATCTCAGCAAGAAGATCATAAATGATTACAAAATAAATCAACTGAAAGATATTTATAAAATATCAAATGCAGACCGCTCAATAGGAACAGCTTTATCTGCTTTTATCATTGAAAATGAAAGTATTTCTGATGAAACGAAAATCCTGAAAAAATCTGAGATGCAAACCCAGATCAACTTAAAAGGTGTTGCAGGCCAAAGTTTCGGGGCATTTTCAATAGAGAGATTAACACTAAACCTCGAAGGAGCTGCAAATGACTATGTCGGCAAAGGTCTTTCGGGCGGAACTATCATAATTAGAACTCCTGAAGATAGAGCTTTTATAGCAAGAAACAGCGTGATCATGGGAAATACCTGTCTCTATGGTGCCACTTCTGGAAAGCTTTTCGCAGAAGGACTCGCGGGAGAAAGATTTGGGATTAGAAATTCTGGAGCTACAGCAGTAATAGAAGGGGCCGGGGACTATGCCTGTGAATATATGACGGGTGGCACAGTAGTTATACTTGGCAGCTGTGGCATAGAAATAGGAGCTGGAATGACTGGTGGTCTAGCTTTTATTTTCGATCCTGAGTTTAAATTAGCGAATAGAATAAATGCTAAATCAGTAAAATTCAGTTACCTAAAAGATTTAAATGAGACTCTTATCAGCGAAAACGCAGAAATTAAAGTTCAGGAGCAGTCTGATGAAATATCAGATTATCTAAAATCACTTATAGAAGAACATGCGAAGCTCACTAATAGTAGTTGGGCTAAGCATATAATTTCGCACTATAATGAATTAAAAGATTCTTTCGCTTTAGTTTACTGCTTAGATTCTAAAATAGAGGAGTTATTTATTGATGGACAATTATCACTTTCTAAACTCCACTAGAAAAGATCCTTTAAAAGCTTCTGCTGAAGAAAGGATTAATAACTTTAATGAAATTTACAGCAATTTCAACACAGAAACCAGTATAGATCAAGCTTCTCGTTGTATTGACTGTGGAGTCCCCTACTGTAAATGGAGCTGCCCAGTCGTAAATCATATTCCAGAATGGCTAAAGCTCATAGCTAAAGGGGAAATAATTAAAGCGGCTGAGCTTTCTAATGAAACAAATAGCCTTCCAGAAATCTGTGGCAGAGTCTGCCCGCAGGACAGACTCTGTGAAGGAGCCTGCACACTTAATTCTGGCTACGGCGCTGTCAGTATAGGAAATATAGAGAAATATATTTCAGACACTGCTTTCGCTCAAGGCTGGCAGCCCAAAAAAACTTCTATTTGGCATAAAGATAAATTAGTATCTATCATCGGTGCAGGGCCTGCTGGCTTAGCTGCCGCTGATTTCCTTACTAGAAGTGGTATTCCTGTAAAAGTTTATGATAAATACCCTGAAATAGGAGGTCTACTTACTTATGGTATACCTAATTTCAAACTTGAAAAAGATATAGTTTTACGCCGAAGGAAAATCCTAGAGAATCAAGGAGTAGAATTTATTTTAAATACTGAGATAGGTAATACCATTGATTTTAAAGAAATAGAAGCTAATAGCTCAGCTGTTTTCCTCGCTCTTGGCACTTATAAAGCCCTAACGGGCTCACTTGACATAAAGAAAAACACTGCTGTTTATATGGCACTTGAATATTTAATTGATCGCATAAATTTGCAGCAATCCCTTAACATGACTGCTGACAAACGTACAAGTTCAAGGCTGAGGAGGACGAATGACCGCAGTGTACTGCAGGTACATGAGGATCATGAGGACGACGAAAACGCAGAAATTGAAGTTTGGCAGCAGTCATGTATACCTAGTTTGAAGAATAAAGATGTCGTGATATTAGGTGGTGGCGATACTGCTATGGACTGTTGCAGGACTGCGATTCGCGAAGGAGCTAAATCAGTTAAATGCCTTTACCGAAGAGATTTTCAGAATACACCAGGCTCTAGACGTGAAATAGAAAACGCCATAGAGGAAGGTGTTGAATTTATTTGGAATACTCAAGTATTAGATATTAATGAAAATAATCAGGGTCTTTCATTAAAAACAGTCGAAACTGAACTAAAAAAAGAATTTAACTCTAAACGTCTAATACCCGTGCTAAAAACTGGTTCAGAAAAGACTTTAAACGCTGATACCGTAATCATCGCCTATGGCTTTAATCCTAGTCCAGCACAGTGGCTTAAAGAAAATTCGATAGACACAGATGACTCTGGCAGAGTTCTAGTATCTAAAAACGCGGAAAATATTATGCAGACTAGCAACCCAAAAGTATTTGCTGGAGGGGATATGGTGAGAGGTTCGGATCTTGTGGTTACTGCTATATTTGAAGGCAGAACTGCCGCAGAATCGATAAAACGTTATATTATGTAATAAATAGGAGAAATACTTTAAAGTCTTAACTATTTATTTATATATAATTGGAAAATGTGTTATAGATTAAAAGTATAGGTTTCACTTTGAGTAATACTAAACTTAATTACACTAATATCATATTCCTAAATGGAATACCCTTAATTTCGATAGCAGGTTTGATTTACTGGTTGAAATCTGGCAGTTACAACCTAAACACCATAATACTCACAGCTGTAATGTTTACTTTCGTTCAGTTAAGTATTACAGCTGGTTACCACAGACTCTTTTCACATAAAGCTTACGAGGCTCATTCATTAATTAAAATATTTTTTCTTCTATTTGGAGCAGCTGGACTTCAAGGAACAGCCTTAAAATGGTCTCAAGACCACCGTAGGCATCACAGATTTATTGATGATATAGATAAAGATCCTTACAGTATTAATAAAGGCTTCTGGTGGGCACATATTGGTTGGTTATTTTATGAAGGTAAAAGAACTTATAATCCAGAGGAAGTAGCGGATCTTTATAAAGATAAATTAGTACTTTTTCAATTCAAATATTACTTAAGGATAGGTTTTACTGTCGGTTTTATTCTTCCTATGCTAGTAGCTTGTATATGGCATGATCCAATAGGTGGTCTTTTATTAGGGGGAGCTTTAAGATTAACCCTTAATTATCATTCTACTTTCTTCATAAATTCACTAGCTCACACACTTGGTAAACAGAATTTTTCAGATTCTCATAGCTCTAGAGATAATTTAATTACAGCTATTTTAACCTTCGGTGAAGGTTACCATAATTTCCATCACGAATTTCCGTCTGACTACAGAAATGGTATTCATTTTTATGACTTCGATCCGACTAAATGGTTAATTTATGGTTTATCTAAAATAGGCTTAACTACAGACCTTAAAGAGTCTGACAGAGACTTAATCATAAAAAAACAAGCTATAATGATGACGAAAAATTTCAGAAACATCTTTAAAACAGCTAACTCTGCTCGTGAGCATTTTATGATCAGAATAGTAACTAAACTCTCTGGTAATGTTGAGAATCAGTTTTCTAAACTAAATAAACTAAAAAAAGAAAAAGTAGTTAGCTTATCTTCTAATGAACAGAGCATTATCTCTAAAGAAATTAAGAAAGCTCAAAGAGAATTTAAGTTAACTTATAAATTGTTAGGGAAAATTATCGGTAGGTTTGAACAACAGTTTGCTAGATGAGCAAAAAAGAGAAAATCATTATCGGTAGAAGCGAGCACGTCTCATTCCCTGAATTTGGTTTTAAGCATGTCAAAGCGAAGATAGATACTGGAGCCTTCACCTCATCTATTCACTGTCATAAAATAAAGGTAATTAAATCTAAAAACACTGATAAACTTAGTCTTAAGTTTGAGTTACTAGATCCTAGTCACCCTCTGTATGAGAAAAAAGTTCTTAAAGTAAAAGACTTTAAACAAAAAATTATTAAGAGCTCAAATGGCAGCTCTAGAATAAGTTACGTCATTAAGACGAAGGTTGAGCTTTTTGGTAAAAGCTTTGACACGGAATTTTCACTTACTGATCGCAGTGAGATGAAACATCCTGTCTTGCTTGGTAGAAAATTTTTAAATAAAGGGTTTTTAGTAGATGTAAATTTATACGATCTTTCCTTAAAATCTGAGCATTCTAATTATAAAATAGTTAAAGTAAAGAAGAGTAAATGAAAATAGCTATTCTATCTCGCAAAAGAAGCCTTTACTCTACTCAGAGTTTAAAAGCTGCTGCTGAAAGGCTAGGCCATCAAGTAGTAGTCATTGATCATACTAAGTGCTGCTTAATGATGGAAAGTGAAAAGCCACAGATTTATTATCCTGGTAATCTTCTAAGAGATGTAGATGCGATTATCCCGAGAATCGGTGCTTCTGTAACCATGTTTGGAACTGCCGTGGTAAGACAGTTTGAAATGCAGGGGGTACTCAGCACTGCTTCAGCACAGGCTATAGAATTATCTCGTGATAAATTAAAATCCCAACAATTCTTTTCTATGATGAATTTAGGCATTCCTAAAACCGTCTTCGCGAAGTTCCCTAAAAAGCAAGAAATACCTGAACTTATAGCTAGAGTTGGGGGTACACCGCTCGTCATAAAATTACTAGAAGGCACTCAGGGACTAGGAGTAGTTTTAGCAGAGACTAAAGCTGCAGCGAAATCAGTTATAGAAGCATTCTCTTCTTTAAAGACAAATATATTAATTCAAGAGTTTATCAAAGAAGCTGCTGGTGCTGATATTAGAGCTATAGTCGTCAATGGTAAAGTAGTAGCTGCAATGAAGAGACAGGGAGCTGAGGGTGAATTTAGATCTAACTTACATCAAGGTGGCAGCTCGACAGCCATAGAGTTAAATGCCGAAGAAGAAATTACCGCAATTAAAGCAGCTAAAGCACTAGGACTCGGAGTAGCTGGCGTAGATATGCTTCAGTCCAGTCGAGGACCATTAATTATGGAAGTCAATTCCTCCCCTGGTCTTGAAGGAATTGAAGAATCTACTGGTGTAGATGTCGCAGAAGAAATAATTAAATATCTAGAAATCACATACTTAAAAGCGAGTCAGGTAAGTTTAGCTGATGCATCTTTAGTTAATTAAAGAGACGACCGCGGCACAACTGCATTTTCTGCGTTTTGTGCAGCAGCCTATTTATTTTATAGCTGCTTGGATGAGCTTAGTCATAGCACCATTAATCAAGGCTTCTGTTCCGCCTGCTGACCCATTTCCAGACTCTCCGCCTTTTAGCAAAGATTTAAAAGTATTAACTATATTATTCATAGTCTTATCTACTGGAGTCTCTAAGATTGAGTTTAATTTAGGCGTAAAATACGCAGAAAATTTACTAGGATTAATATCTAAAGTAAATTTAGCAGGGGCGAACTTTATATTAGCTTTAGGGGCAGATAGATTTTTTTGATCCACTAAAGCTTCTGTAAACTCAATTCTGAGCTTATCTTCCGCTAAAGACTTGTGCAAGTCTGCCTTTTCATGAATAATTTTATGGTGAAATATTTTATCTCCTACTAAAACTGCTGATTTAGCAGAGTAAACATCCCTCGCTATGCCATTTTCCTTATTATAAAAAGTACTTATAAGAGAGAAAATATTATCACTTTTATTATCTCGAACAGAATCAATAAAAGCTTTATCCTTAGACATTAAATCAGCATAAGCTTCCACTATCGAATAAGCCTGGCCTAGATTAGGATCATGCTTACCATTCATAATTTCATGCTTAGTCGTTAAAAGTTCTTTTAGTAAATCTGGAGTGATCTTCACCTTAGTAACAGCTATTTTATCCATATCACTCATAGCAGACCAGCTTTGGTCAGATATTCCTAGACCTTTTTTCTGTACACGCTCATTTAAAGCTCTATCTAGAAGACGTGGTTTAATATCTAGAGCGATAGCATTTAGTTCACGCCCTGTATAGATACTCTCTAGGGGCTTTAAAATATTTTCATGAATAGCATCGGCTAGTAATGTCTTATCTAAATCAAAGATTTTTGTAGACTTTATTTTAAAAGCCTGCCAATCAATCGCATCATAGTGATCATGTAATATCTTGCCTGCAAAGATTTTCGCCTGTACTTTTGTCGAAGGCTCATCTACAGAAACATGATTCGAATTTAACCTACTTTCAAATGGCTTCCAGACAGCTTCATCACCAACTATGTCCTTTAATTGTGTAACCATCTGCTTCAGAGAAGTGTTACTCGTAAGTAAAATATTCTGATTCTCAAAAATCTCATTTAAGCGCAAAACTGCATTCTTTAATCTATTTCTATCAGCTCCCTGAAGATCTTTTAAAACAAATACCTTATCAAATTCATCTACCACAAAGAAAAGTTTCTGCTTATTTTCAGGATACTCTTTATTATGCTTGGCCACTTCTCTAGATTTTTTTTCTATTTGACTAATTAAAACTTCAAAAATAGTTAAACCTTGATTATCCTTAGCAGAAGAAAATAATTTCTGTTCCCCGCCAGCGAGAGCATTTATGGATTCGATCGCGCTATCTTTAAGTCTCTGCGTTTCTTGTAAAAATTTATTAAAATTAGCTAAATTCAGCCCCACGATAACAGGCTCAAAGCCTTTTCCTCTCATCATCTCAGCCCACTTACCAAGTATTAATTTCACCCCCGCAGTCTTGCCCGTACCAGGTGCCCCACAGAATAAGCCTCCAGCCTTATTTCCCTGACTATCTTCATTTAATGAATCCTTGAGATGCCTTGAGTGAATCTCGGGGTTTACATGATCTTCATAATCTAAAGTTCTAGCTAATCTACTGGCTGAGTTAATTAAATTATTAATTTCTTCAGGTTTATAATCAGTAAAAATATCAAAGCCCTTATACTGAGCCTGTTGTAAATTATATACACCCATTAAATCCTTACCTAAAGCACCTTCAGCTCTTTTGCCTGTGGCTCTGCCGAATAAAGCTATAGGACTACCTAAAAAAGTCATAGCTAAAGCTAAATTTTTAAAAGCTCCATCGACGAAACCACCTTTAGATGATTTAGAGAGTTTGGATTGAAAGTTTAAAAGAGCGACACCGAATAAGGAAACTACATCTCCGACTGAAAAAAATTCCTTTATTTTCTCATTAAGGGATTCATTTGGAGGAACCTTATCAGAATAATCATGAGTTTCTTTATGTAATCTAGCTTCAAGTTTTTTTTTATAAGAAGGATCTAAGGGCTGAGAAAGAACTTTAACTAGACGATCGAAAACCTCCGCCCCCGCATCCGTAGAAACTACATTGCGAGCACGAGACAGAACGTCCATGATATTGAGACCAGAGCTCATTAGTATTTACATTATATCATTTCTTAAGATTTATTTCAAATAGCTCAAAGAGGCGGGCGAAAACGCAGAAATTGGAGTTCCGCTATACGCTCTTACTTTGGATTAAAAATTAATTTGAGTTGATCTTTAATTTCTTCTGGCATGTCTTCGATTTTTCTGCCAGAGTTAATCGTTTCGGTTAAAGATGCCTGTAAATCAGAAACTCCGTCATTATGAGGATACATCTCTCCTAAACTAGCAATAGTCGCATTATTGATAATCAGTTTTTGAGCTATATTAGCTTCCAAGCCAGTAAAGGCTGCCATGGTTTGATCTTGAACTTCAGTATCATTAGATCCTAACTCATTAGTATTTCGATCTTGAGAACCAGAACCTTCCCGAGAATTATCCTCAGAACTAATAGACCTAATAAAGTCTAATTTGGATTGAAATAAACCTTGCTGTGAATCAGAGAGAACTTCTCCTTCATCCTTATCTGCTTGCTTCAAAGGAGATTTTTCCGAAATATACTTAGCTTTCACACCGCTTAATTCTACTGACATATCAACGCCCTCTCTTTACTTCTCAGATTCTTACCATCTCATGATTAACTTTTAGTTAAGCAAGCCACTGAAAAATGCTTGAAGTAGTATTTTTCGACCCCAACCGAGGCATAAAGACAGATATTATTAAAATAGTAAGCAAAAAAGGTAAATAACTGCTAAGATCAGTGTCTTGACAAATTTTAAAGAACTTAATTTAAGCAACGAGATCCTTCAAGCATTAGACGAAATGGAGTTTTCCCTAGCATCGCCAATTCAAAGTAAGGCTATACCGATACTGCAAACTGGCAAAGACATCATAGGTCAAGCTGAGACTGGCACTGGTAAGACGGCAGCCTTTGCAATTCCATCAATACAGCTGATAGATCCAAGCAGTTTATCTACTCAAATTTTAGTACTCTGCCCAACTAGAGAATTAGTTATTCAAGTAGCTGGTGAATTTACCAAATTAACTAAATTTATACCGGAAATTAAAATCCTACCTATATATGGTGGTCAGAATATTAGTATTCAGTTAAAAGCTCTCAAAGGTCAAGCTCATGTAGTCATAGGCACGGCTGGACGTATATTAGATCATTTACGCAGAAATACTCTTAAACTCGATAAAGTAAAAATGGTTATTTTAGATGAAGCTGATCAAATGCTAGATATGGGCTTTAGAGAAGATATAGAAATTATATTAGAAGCAACTCCAAGAGATAGACAGACAGTAATGTTTACAGCGACACTTGCTAAAGATTTAATGAGACTTATGGAGCAGCATCAGAAAAACCCTGAGCACATCAGCACTATGAGTTCTAATCAGCAGAGCAGACAGATTAAACAGTTTTATTACAATATTAAAGGTTCTCAAAAACACGAAGCTCTTAAACGTCTTTTACAGTTTCATCAAATCAAATCAGCTTTAATATTCTGTAATACTAAAGTTAAAGTAGATGAACTTGCTAAAGATCTTGTACAGGAAAACTTCTCTACAGCAGCGATTCATGGCGATATGGATCAGCGTAAAAGAGATAAAGTCATGGAAGATTTTAGAGATGGTAGCGTCGAAATTCTAGTCGCGACAGATGTCGCAGCAAGAGGCATTGATGTAGATAATCTCTCTGCCGTAATTAACTATGATTTACCTAGATTTGATCAAGATTATGTTCACCGTATTGGTAGAACAGGGAGAGCTGGTAAAGAAGGTTTCGCTCTAACTTTTATAGTCGGTAAAGAATTAGATCATATTCAACGTATAGCTAGAAAAAATAATTTAGATATACAAGCTGGCACAGTCCCTAGTGCTAAAGATTTAGAAGTTAAACAAATAGAAACGATCAGAGATTCTGTTCATAAAATAAATTTCGACGAAAAATCTCTTGTTAAATATAAGCAATTACTCAGTCAATTAGATCTAGAGGGTAAAGACCCAGAACTAGTTCCATTGATACTCTTAAAGTTAGTATTAGACGATAAAATTAAAAATGTCGAAGATAGAGTCGAGTTTAAACCAGAAGAACCTTCTAGCAGAGAGAAGGGTAGAAGTAGATCAAAACCATTCCGTAGAGATGGTGGATTTAGCAGAGGCGACAGTTTTTCAGGAAATAGCGATAGACGCCACTCAGACAGAGGAGATAGGCGTGAAAAAAGCTTCGGCGGAAATTTTGGTAAAGCGACTAGACCTAGTGGTAAGCACTTTACACCGAGAAAAGCTCATAGTAAATAAAACTACCATTACTTTTCCTCAGCATTAAAACTGCGAGTTATGCAGTAGTCTCTCAAAATTAATAAAATCTTGTACAGCGGTTTATGTCAATTTATACTTAGCCTTGGCTATTTATACAATATAAATCATTGGTTTAATATCCAATGAACGACTTGAAGACTAGATGATTTAAAATTTTAATAAAGGATAATTTAATGCTTAATACTCTTGATCAAGAAATTTATACACTTTTTGCAGATACTAATGAAAACTCCTTCTCCTCATTCACTCAAGATTCAGCTGGTAATAAAATCGGTTTCCTAAAATTTTCTAACGGCGATAGCTATTTAATTAGAAAGAATAAAAACCAAAGCTTAAGAGCGATTAAATATTTAGAAGATGGCTCTAAAATAATATTTGTTAAAGAGTCACCTGATGGATTTCCTAGTAAACATGTTTTTGCGAAAGATAATTCCGAGATGGTTTTTAGATATGACAGTGAATTTAATATCACAGAAATAACCTCTTATAACGCTGACGCTAGTATATTTAGAACTTCTAACGATACAGAAGGCTCTATAGTCGAAATCTATGATGAAATTAACCATAATGGCAAAACATTTACTATCAAAAAAGATAAAGAAGTCGCTTTTATTAATATAGATAGATACGGCAAGATCAAAAAGAAAGGACCAAGCATTTTACTAAGCTATTTAAAAACTAAATTTCAAAAAGAACTGAAATTTAATTAAACAAATTTTCTCTCCGAAACTTAGCAAAAAAAAGAGAAGCGAAAGCTTCTCTTTTTTTTGCTAGGCTTAAAATAAATGAAGCTTTGGAGTATTTTTTTACTTAATTTATTTTTCATAGCAGGAATTTCTGTTTCTGCCCGCCCCTTTAAAAATCTCCCGCCTAAAGTTTTAGCTGAACACCGCCAGTTTTCAATCATGCAGGGAGTTACAAGTAAAAACTATACCAGCATTAAT
Organism: Cyanobacteria bacterium REEB446; assembly: GCA_018970325.1. Classification (GTDB taxonomy): domain Bacteria; phylum Cyanobacteriota; class Vampirovibrionia; order LMEP-6097; family LMEP-6097; genus LMEP-6097. Next base: position 25,939 of record JAGWWP010000018.1, read on the forward strand.
ATTTTAAGAAATAATCGCAAGCAGCCCCAAAATCTAAAAATCAGAATCACGGAAAAGGAATCAGGCAAAGAATTAGGATCTAAAAATCTATCTATCAAAAAATTTAACATCGCTAATTCAGAACTCTACGAACTTAAAATTAAATTTAGCTCTGCAAAAAATTATTTATTATACGTCTCAGACTCTGACAGTGTAGATATTCGCGAATTTAGTAATTATGAACAGCAAAAAGCTAATCTTAAAGTAGCTGTATGTTCCTGTCTTAATGATAATTATTTTTCTGAACAAATTAAAAGCTGGAACAGTGTATCTAAATTAAGTCCAGATTATATATTTCTTATCGGTGATAATGTCTATGCTGACATAGGTGATAAATTAAGTGAGTTAAACGGCTGCAAGCCCGAAAGGCTTTTAAATAGATATATAGAAACCCGCACTCGCTTAGAATTGTTTTATTTGAAAAAACTCATACCGATTGCCATGATCTGGGATGACCATGATTATGGTAAAAATAATGGCGGCAGTAATTATAAATATAAGCTTGCAAGCAAGAAAATTTTTAAAGATTTTTCTCTTAATGAAAATCCTGAAGTTAGCGAAGATGGCTTAGGAGCAGGCTTTAAACTTAAACTTACTAATATTAATTTCCTATTTTTAGATGACCGCTTTTATCGAGACAAGAAATATCATTTTGGCAAAGAGCAGGAAGAATGGTTATTTAAAAATCTTGAAGCTACTGAGAACGCTAAAAAAGCAGAGATTATTGAAAATCCCGAGCCGTCTCAGAGTGTAATAATTTCAGGTGATCAGTTTTTTGGTAAATACCATCCTTTCGAATCTTTTGAAGGCAATCAAGCAGAAAATTTTAAAAAATTTATCGAAAAAATCTCTAATTTAAAATCAACCCCATTATTTATTAGCGGGGATAGACATATATCAGAATTACAAAAAATAGATCTTAGCCCAAATAAAAAAATCTTTGAAATAACTTCTTCGCCGATTCACAGCTCACTTCCGCCTGATTTTACGCTTAAACAGTTCCCAAATCCTCACAGAGTCTGGGCGGTAGCGAATAAAAATAATTTTTGTGTACTAACTTTTCATGACGGCTTAAGGAATCTAGCAGTGGATTTTTACGATAATCAAGGTATAAATCTTTATTCAAAAAATCTACTCTAGTCATCCGTCCTCCTCAGCCTTAAACTTACACGTTTGCGAGCAGTGCCATTAAGCAGGTGCATGCCGCTCAAGCCCTTTTGAGAAAAACAACTCAGCGATCAAATTAACTGTTGTCCCAAGCTGATGAACTATGTCTTCTTTCTCTTTATCCTGTATTAAATTAGCACCACAGTCTATAGCAGAAGCTGCGATATAAGCATTACCAGAAAGATTCATTTCTTTATTATTCTCTAATTTACCTAGAATTATGTCACCACCAATAATTCCTCCAGTTACATGCCTTAAAATACCAGAAATAACTTTAGCTACTTTATTCTCACCAGCAAGCATCCCACCAAATGTACCAGCAAGAATGGATATAGCACCTGGAACTAAAACTCTTTCTACATGACCATTTTTAGGAGATAATTTAAGATACCCTATTGGATCATCCAGTATATCCTTAAAAACCACCTTAAAAGCTTTTAGATACTCCTTTACACCATGACCGAAACTGCTAAATTTATCTAAACCAGTAGTCGGTTTTAAACCTGGATTAAGCTGATCAAAAGCAGTCTGAAAACCACCAAGCTGTAAAAAATTACCAAACTTAGCAAAGACTATCTGAAACACCTTTCCAAAACCAGCAAGAGCAAGCATCGGATCTTTCTCTTCAAAAGCTTGCTGTAAAAGTTTACTAGAAAAGGCAATAGCTTGAGCTTTAGTCGAAACTAAGGCTATTTTTTCTAAAAGTCCAGAAAAGGCTTTAAACGGTCCTGCAATAGCTGATAACTTAGCAGCTATTGAACTTAAATTCAGACCGACTGCCCCCCATGTAACCACCTCCATCATCTTTTCTAGCACTGAGCTAGCAGATTTATGAGAAACTCCATTCTCTGTGCCTTCCGAATTGTCTGAGTTAACGGTGTCTTTAATCTTGGAATCTGACTCATCTAACGCAAAAGATTCAGGTTCTTTTCCATGGAGACTATCGAGTTCTTCTTTTTTTGTTGCCTTTTTTGTTGCCGTAGTCTTAGTTTTCGATTCATTATCGACATGGATATTTTCATTATCATCACCTGAATGCTTCGGTGGCTGCGAAGAATCAGAACCCGCAGTCTTAACTGCGGGTTTTTCCAAGACAGCTGCTTGGCTATTGACAGAACTAGTCAAATGGCACCATTCTATATTTACAGATTAGTGCAATGATAACATAGTTATTTTTATAAAACCAATCAAAAAAATTAAAATTATTAGAGTTCAATCACATTTTAGGCTTTTCAACAAATCTTGAAACAGTAGCCTAAAAATAAAAGCAGCCCGAAAATGAAAATTCATTCTCAGACTGCTTTTGGTGTGTGTTTTTGGCGTTTAGGAAAATTTTGTTACTAATTATATGCCCATTTTTTTGAAATTCTAAGCACTTTATTTAAAGAAAAAAAATAAAAATAAATTCAGCTAAATTTTAATAAAAAAATTAAACTTATTCCTCAAAAAGCCGATAGATACAGACATATACGGGGGGGTATATGATTTCAAATAGGTTGTACATATTTATATTAATATTCTCTATTACTAATTTTCCAAGTACCTTATCAGCTAAAAAAGTAACTCATAAAGAATTTTCTTGTGACGAAAATTCCAAAGAAACAATCGCTGACGGGATTATAGTTAAATTCAAAGATTCTGAACAAATAGCTACAAATAATGTTTCAAGTGAAACTTCAATTCACCAGAAGCTTTCAAAGAAAAACAATCTAAAATTCAAGCAAATCCTTTCAGGCAGTGACGCCGAAATTGCGGTAAAAATCTCAAAGCTACAAGGTAATAAAAAACTTAAAGCCATTGCTAGACTTGAAAAGCTCAAACAAGTTGAAAATGATTATAAACTTAATCAGATTTTCACCATACAGGATGATCACAAGCTCACTTGTAAAGAATTAAAAAACATACTGAATGAATATAAAGGCTCAGATGAAATCGACACCATAGAACCGAATTTCATTAGAGAAATAATGTCTCCAGTATCTTTAAACCAAGATTTAAGTGGCAGTTATGCTGAAGATCAAGCCGTAAATAAAGCTTGGGGGATAGAACAGATGAGTGTTAAAGCGGCATGGGAAATCAGCAAAGGAGCTGGAGTGAAAGTTGCCATGATAGATTCAGGAATAGATTATAATCATCCATCACTTTGGGGAAATATTTGGGTTGATAATCAGAGCGTAAAAGACAATAACTATGATGGTTTTGTTAGTTTAGATGATGCTGACATTAATGCTAATGGAAAAATTGATTCTGATTTTTATGGAAACGAAATCCAAACTTCATTTAATGGAAATATTTTTGGTGATTACTATGAAAGCTCTTCTACTGAATCACCCGAAGATGGTTTTGGTCACGGCAGTCACGTAGCTGGAATTATCGCAGCAAAAAACTCTGATAATGAAGATTTTAACGGTGTAGCTTCAGAAGCTAAATTAATAGCCATTAAAATTTTCGATAACCAAGGTAGATTCACTTCAGTAACTGAACTGCTAAGAGGCATAAGGTCATCAATTATAGATGGCGCTAAAGTGATAAACGCTTCTATCGGTGGCAGTTACTATTCTAAATTAGAAGAAGACACCTATAAATTAGCAGACTCACTTGGAGTCGTGGTCGTCGCGGCGGCTGGAAATGCTAACTCAAATAACGATTATCAACCCGTTTATCCAGCTAGCTATGAAACGGTGTTATCCGTAGCTGCGACTGATAAAACAGACTCTATAGCCTCTTTCTCTAATTACGGCGAAAGTGTAGATGTCTCAGCCCCAGGTAGCCAAATTCCTTCTACTATGAATAATCAAAGCTATTTAGCACAAAGATTACCATTGAATTTTGTGAAAAATATAAGTGAAGAACATGGCATATGGTTATTAAGTGGTACTTCCATGGCAACACCTCATGTAGCCGGTCTTACAGCTCTAATTCTCAGCAAGAATCCAGAACTTAGTCCAAGTCAAGTTAGGGAAATAATTAAAAACTCTGCTGATCAAATCTCTGGCGATAAACAAGCCTCATTCGGAAGAGTAAATGCATTAAGTGCTCTAAATTTAGCTGCAAGTTTCAGTAATGACGCTAATGTAAATCTAAAAGAAGTAGCTAAGTTAATCTTCACGACACGTTCTAGTAGAAATAAAAAATTCTCAGGTAACCTTAGCAAGAATTCTCTTATCGGCAGCAATTTAGACGTAAAAGATGAAACTGTTGCACAAGTTCTAAAAGCCATTAATGCTGTAGATATAAATCTGAATGGCATAGTCGGAACTACTGAGATAGAACGCTTCAAACAAAAACTAAATAGCACAAAACAATACTTTAAAAGATTAGATATCAATGAAGACGGTTCAGTAAACAGTATTGACGAAACTTACATTAAATATGTCTATTCTCTTATTGATATAAATCTAGGCTGATTTGGGCGTGTAGCTGAACGAACAAATTTCACGCCTAATTTAATCTTATTAAACCAAGCTCGTAGAGTTTATCTAGGAGCTTTACTATTGGAAGCCCTAAAATAACGTCATGATCACCTTGAACATTAGAAAATAAATGCTTACCATGCTTTTCAAACATATAACTTCCAGCTGAATTTAAAGGCCTTTCCAGCTCAACATAAGACACGACTTCTTCATCCTTAAGATTTCTCATAGTTAAAAAAGCTTTACCTGAAAATTCCCAAATACATTCAGCATTGTAATAAATCACGGTAGCACAGTTCTGAGTATGAGTTTTAGAACGAAGCTCTTTTAAATGCTTAATCGCATTCTCTTCTGTTAAAGGTTTATCAAAAATTCTACCATCAAGCTCACAAACCTGATCTGCAGCAATAAAAAAAGACTTTTTATCTAAAAGAGAAACTGATTTAGCTTTGGCTTTAGCTAAAAACATTGCTGTTTCAGCTGGTGATAAATTAATGCAGAATTCCTTTTTTAAATCATCCTCATCTATCTCTGGTGGAACAATATCTAACTCAATACCATGAGTTTTTAAAAGCTCTTTACGAGTCTGGGAGGAGCTCGCAAGGAAAAGATTAGGTGAAATACTGATCATTCAACACATTTCGCAAAAATTAACACATTATAAAATTTAAATATTTAATAAAGTTAATTCAATATAAGACTCCATCAATGTAATATATACGTTACGGGGAATATCAATATTTCTGAGCTTCCATTGATATTCCCCCCACTAAAAATTCTACGCTATATAATTTAATTAATGTTCAAAGAAATAAAACAAATATCCGTCTCTGATTTAAAACTATGGCGTGATGAATCAAAAGATTTCCTACTCATTGATGTCAGAAATCCTGATGAGTATAAATATGCGAATCTAAAGGGCGAGCTAATCCCGATGCAGGACATCCCAGAGAATATTTCTAAAATCCCTAAAGATAGACCAGTGGTATTTCACTGCCACCACGGCAGCAGAAGTAAAAAAGTTATATCTTGGCTGCAAGAGCAAGCTGATGATTTTGACAAGCTCTATAACCTTGAGGGCGGCATTCATGCTTGGTCTGAAGAGATCGACACTAACGTACCTATGTACTAATGGCGTGTAGCGGAACTCCATTTTCTGCGTTTTCGTCGTTTTCTAAATTTTCTTAACCTTGAGATGATTAACTTCAAGAAAATATTGAATCGCGGCACCGATTACAGCCATTAAAGGCAAAGCAAAAACTATTCCAATAGCCCCGTAAAGCTTAGCTGCAACAAGCAATCCTAGAATAATCGCTAAAGGGTGAAAACCAAGTGCATCTCCCATAATACGCGGAGTAACGAAATTATCGCGAATAATCTGTGTGTAGAAAATATAAACACCAAAAGCTATTAAAGCTTTAGTTGGCGTTGTAGCAAAACCAATCAAAACAATACATGGAACTATCGCAATCCAAGTTCCAATTACTGGTATAACCTCCAACATTTGGCATAAGCCAAAAACAAGTGCAAACGGTATATTTAGAACAAAATAAGTACAAGTCATAACGAGTGTAGTTAAAGAAGCTATTTGAAACTGGCCAACAATAAATGCATAAAGGCTTTTATCAATTCTTTGCTTTAAATAGAATAAATGATCTTTTAATTTACCAGTAAAAGGCTCTAGAAAGAGGTCCCAGACTCTTTTTCCGTCAACCAGTAAATAAATACTAATTAAGATTGAAAGCAATGAATAAAGAATTAAAGAAAAAGAATTAGTAATAAAAGAAGTGAACACTGAGCCAAAATCAGCAACCGTCATATTTTCCTTAAGCTGAAGTAAATTATTCGCAAAGCTACTTAAATCAAGACTCACAAAACTAATATTAATTTGATGTTGAGCTAAATATAATAAAACAAACTCAATTACTGAATTAATCTTAGGTAGAAGCTGCGGAAAAACATTTATCAAAGCTTGTGCTTGAACAAATATTACTGGAAAACCATTAATAATTAAAGTGATCAAGAGTCCAATAAAAGTCAAATAAATTATGGCAACAGACAAAGCACGAGAGCGTATATAGTGAGTTAGAAAATCTACGGGCTTGGATAATAAGTAATTAATAAGAACACCAATAAAGAAACTAGCACTAATATCTGAAACTTGAGAAACAGCAGAAAGTACGTTATTTACGATAAAGAAAAATAAAGAAATAACAAAAAGTTGATAAGTTCTTAATTTCCAAACAGATAAAATTCTTGATTCATTAGCCACAGTCATTTTAAATTATAATGTCATCATGCAAGAACTGAAAATAAAAAGAGTCAAAAAAGAAATATTTTTAGACTTAAGTGGATTTGACATTAAAGATAAAGGCTTCACTCAAAAAGTCGAAGAAGAGCTAAACCGCTCAGCAAGCTTCTTTTCAGGGAATGCTGTCTCTATAATACTGCCAGAATTAAATAATGCAGAAGCAGACTCTGAAATAAGCGAGCAAATTAAAGCAATACAGAGTTCACTGAACAAAAACAATGTCTCTCTGAAAGCATCTTACTTGGCTGGAGACATGGAAAATATGCTACATAGCAGTTCAGGAGCTGAATCCAGTAGTACAGTAAATCAAAAAATCGAGAATACTACAGATGATGAGCCGAATAATGATCAAGAGTACAATATCCCGGAAACACTCTATGTAAAATCTGGTCTAAGGGCCGGTCATTTAATTCGTTACCCTGGTAATGTAATTATCTATGGTGATGTAAATCCATCTGCTGAAATAATCGCAGAAGGAGACGTTATAATCTGGGGAACTTGCCGTGGCATAGTTCATGCTGGTTCGAATAGAGATAAAAATGCTTCAATATCAGCTCTAAAATTTAATAATTGTCAATTGCGAATCTCTGAGAGCACTTTAGATTTATCTCGTAATAACATTAAGACAAAAAGCTATAAAAATAACTTTTTTCATGGTGCTGAGCTTGCAAAATTAGAAAATGATGAGATAATTATATACATATCTTAATTAATTTATTAGGTTTATGAATGGCAGAAGGTAGAGTTATTGTAATTACATCAGGCAAAGGCGGAGTAGGTAAGACTACCACCACCGCTAACATCGGGGCGGCTTTAGCGAATTTGGGTAAAAACGTTTGCGTAGTTGACATGGACATCGGTTTGAGAAATCTTGATATCCTTATGGGACTTGAGAACCGTGTGGTTTACAACTTAGTAGATGTAATCGAGGGAACTTGTAAAATAAAGCAAGCTTTAGTTAAAGATAAAAAACTCCCAAATTTATCTTTACTTCCTTCAGCACAGACACGAGATAAAAACTCCGTTAATGAAGAGCAGATTAAAGCATTAGTCGCAGAGCTAAAACTTATGTTCGATATAGTTTTAGTGGACTGCCCAGCGGGTATAGAGTCTGGCTTTCAGAACAGTATAGCTGGAGCTGATGAAGCTATCGTCGTGGTAACTCCAGAAATGTCTTCTGTAAGGGATGCTGACAGGATCATAGGATTACTAGAAGCAAGAAGAAACGAATTACACAGTTATAAATTAATCGTAAACAGAATTAAACCAGATTTAGTAAGTGCAAATCAAATGATGAGCATAGGTGACATTTGTGAGATTCTTTCAGTGGATCTACTGGGGATAGTTCCAGACGATGAAGATATAGTTATTTCGACTAATAAAGGTGAGCCACTGTCTCTGACTCCAAATAAATCAGCTGGGCAGGCTTACAGAAATATAGCGATGAGAATTTTAGGTACTGATGTACCTTTCATGGACTTAAAAGCTAAGGGGCTTTTCGGTAAAATAAAGGCAATATTTAGGTAATTTTATGGCTATTAAAACGTTTTTCCGCAGCTTATTTTCTAAACAAGACTCCAGTGCTGCTACGGCTACGCACAGGATGAAGTTAATGCTAACTCACGACAGACAGCAAGTGAACCCTGGTGTAATGGAACAAATGAAAGCTGAAATTTTAGAAGTTATTTCTAAGTACTTCGACATAGATCCTCAAGAAGCTGAGTTTATTATTCAAGCTAGTCATCAAGATGCTGAGTCCATTTTTTCATCTAAAGTACCTTTAATTAAAGGTGTTAAGTTTAAAAATGCTAAATTAAATAACCATGACTCAAACAATCGAAAAGAATCTAAAGCAAGAGATAAGAACAAATTATCTACTACCGCTTCCTGAACTTATCTTTAAAGCACAGAGCATACACAGAGAGTTTCATAATCCAAATGAAGTTCAGTTCTGTACCTTAAGTAATATTAAATCTGGGGCCTGCCCTGAAGATTGCTCGTACTGCTCACAGTCAGCTCGTTACGACACAGAATCTGAAGTTTATTCATTAATGAATGTAGAAAAAGTTTTAGCTGAAGCTAAAGAAGCTAAAGCTAATGGTGCGACTAGATTCTGCATGGGAGCCGCTTGGCGTTCTGCACCTGATAATTATCAGTTCGAGAATGTCTTAGAGATGGTGAGAGCAGTTAAAGAAATGAATATGGAACCCTGTGTAACATTAGGTATGTTAAAAGATGACCAAGCTCAAAGACTTAAAGAAGCTGGTCTTCATAGTTATAACCATAATATAGATACATCTAGAGAGCATTACGCTAACGTCATCACGACTAGAACCTTTGACGATAGGTTAAATACTATAAAGCTAGTTCAAGAAGCTGGAATTAATGTCTGCTGTGGCGGAATTCTCGGTCTTGGAGAAACGAGAGAAGATAGATTTAGTTTTATAGAAACTTTAGCAGAATTAAATCCTCAGCCAGCCTCAGTACCGATAAACCTTTTAGCTCCTATAGAGGGAACACCAATGTATGAAACGATGAAGGATAATCCTATTGATAAATTTGAGTTAATTAGAACCATCGCTACGACTAGAATCATGATTCCTAAAGCTCAAGTAAGGCTTTCCGCTGGTAGATTAAATATGTCAGAAGAGCTACAAGCTATGTGCTTTATAGCTGGGGCTAACAGTATTTTTTCTGGTGATAAACTACTTACTACAGATAATCCAAGCACTGGGAATGACTTTCAGCTTATGGATAAGCTGGGGATGCAGGTTAGACAGAAGGCTTATATAGATTAGCTTGTACTCAACACTGCAAAATTACGTTTCCCTTCAATAAAATTATTCAAAGCCTCTATGTGCAAGGTATCTAGCTGTAAATCTAAATGATCCAAAGCTCTTCCCTTCATCTGCATTGGCATTAAAAACCATTTTTTAATTTTATATTTATTAGCACTGCCATAAATCTCATTAAATAAAGCATCTAATTCATAAATAGATGTAGACGTAACACAGGTAACCATATAGAGATTAGTATTTAAATTAACTAAAAACTCTAAAAATTGAATTACGCGCTTATAACTTAATCCAGAACGCCTTAGTAAATTATGAGTAGTTTCTAAACCATCTAAGCTAACATAAATACCCTTGAAATTGAGTTCACGAATACGAGAATAATAGCTTGGGCTGAAAGTGGCATTAGTAATAAAACTAAGATCTAAGCCTTTATCTATAATAATTTTAGCAATATGAAAAAAATCTTTATACTGCACTGGCTCACCTCCAGATAAGCAAATATGCTTAATTGAACTTAGGGACTGTTCGCAATCTTCAATTTCTGAATGTAGCTCAAACTGTGCATGCTCAAATTTTTCACATCTCAGTAAAGCTTCTAATGCAGTTATAATTTCAGCAGTACTTAGTTCATTTTCTTTTGCATTACCTGAGCTTTGATCACAGTGGTCACAAAAAAGATTACATTTATTCGTTAAATAAATAATTAAATCAAAATCCATCTAAATTTGAACATAACATAAAACAGCGTTAAAATTAATTTAAATGCTCTCCACTAAACCAAACATAATCAGTAAAACCTCTAAAATTCTTGTCATTGACGAAGGTTTTTCAGCAGAAAAAGAAGTAGCTCTAAGATCAGGGCGAAATGTAGCTAACAGCTTAGTTTCAGCAGGCTATAAAAATACTGACACGTTACATCTCAGCTCTAAAGAAGATTTAAAAAAAATAATTGAGCTTAAAGTCATTAATCAAATCGACTTAGCTGTTTTGATGACGCATGGCAGATTTGGTGAAGATGGCTGTATACAAGGTTTTCTTGAATTATTAGAGATACCCTACACGGGCTCTAATGTTAAAGCGAGTGCAAACTGTATGAATAAACTTACTACTAAAGCTTTACTGAAAGCAAATAACTTAGATGTTTTTCCTAACTTAAATTTAGAAGATTTATTAAACGAGAACGACCAAAAGAAAACAGTTCCAGCAGAGCAAAACAAGAATAATAAATTTCCTATAATTCTAAAAGCTACCGCAGAAGGATCAAGTGTGGGAGTAGAAAAAATAAATTCGTTAACCGAATTTAAGAAAAAATTAGCTTCAGAACCTAATATAAAAGATGAGCTCAAAGCTACAACACATATTAAAACCTTTATAGAGCCGTATACTCAAGGAATAGAAGTTACGACGAGTATACTTCCATACGATGAAGAACTGTATAAACAGCTAAACCTAAATCCAGAAGAATTAAAGAAAAACCCAAACCTTTTAATTGACAGTGATTTAATCTCTTTACCTATTTTAAAATTAACGCCTAAAAAAGAGTTCTATGACTATGAAGCTAAATACACTGCTGGTTTAACAGAATTTGAACTACCAGCTATGCTTCCAGAAGGACTTACAGGAAAAATTCACAGAGCGGCTCTTAAAGCCTATAGAGCTTTAGAATGCTCCGGCTTTGCTAGAGTGGATTTCATCATTGAAGTAAAAAACGACTCAGAGACAGCAGCTCACGACACTAAGTATAATCCTTATATACTAGAACTTAACACCTTACCTGGCATGACAGATACCAGCGACTTACCAGCTCAAGCTAAATCAGCAGGAATAGACTCACAGAGCTTAATTCAGATTTTAATTAATTCAATTTAATGAAAAACTTCCAGATTCAGCTCTCCATAACGATTTTAGCCATCCTCTATGGATTTGTGTTTTTTGCTGATTATATAGCTCCCTATAATCCTTGCGAGCAAAATAATAAAGCGAGCTATGCTAACCCCTCTAAATTCGGTTTAGATACTCATGGCATTTACGCTTATCAGCAGAAATATATTTACAATCCCAAGTCCTATAAAAAAGAAACTCGAAATACGAAGCAGAAGATTTATCTGGAATTTTTTACCCCTAAAAAGCTTATCAGCACAAGATTAACTGCTAGTATTCATAGCAAAACAGCTTCAAAGAAACTCACTCAGCGAAATAATAATCTTAAATTCTACATACTCGGCACCGACCAACTCGGCAGAGATAATTTTTCACGTTTAATTCATGGAGCAAAACCCAGTCTTACAGTAGGTTTCCTTGCATTATTAATAGCATTCCCAATTGGAACTCTGTATGGAGCGATCTCTGCTTACTCTAGTCCATTTATAGATAATATTTTAATGAGATTAGCTGAAGCGATGATGAGCTTCCCCAGTTTTTATTTATTAATAATCCTAGCAGCTCTGCTGCCAGCGAGCCTTACGAATATAGAACGCTTTGCTTTAATTACTACAATTCTGTCGTTTACTGCTTGGGCGGGCTTAAGTAGAGTTATTCGCGGCATTCTCCTTTCCATTAAAGAAGAAAATTATGTTAGCTCTGCTAAATTAATGGGCGCAAGCCCCCCAAGAATCATCACCCAGCATCTAATCCCCCAGAGCTTTTCATACTTAATAGTCGCAGCAACCCTTTCTATACCTGGTTTTATCATAGGAGAATCAGCTTTAAGCTTTCTTGGTTTTGGTATAAATCAGCCAGACCCCAGCTGGGGTAATATCCTTAGCGAAGCTAAAGAACTCAGTAATTTATTTCATCGCCCACAGATGTTAATCTATCCTTCTCTCTTGATCTTCCTTGTGGTTTATAGCTATAACGTACTTGGTGATTATCTGCGAGATAAATTAGATACGCAGCATTTATAAGTAATAAACCCACCTAAATTCCCTGAGACCGCTGTACAGCGTGTAGTTTCAAGGCTGAGGAGGACGAATGACCGCAGTGTACTTAACGTACATGAGGATCATAAGGACGACGAAAACGCAGAAAATGGAGTTGTGCAGCGGTCTCATTTTGCTAAAATAAAAATTAATGCAAAGCAATCTACTAAGCCTAGAAGATAAAGTAAAACAGTCTATCCGTGAGGTTCCAGATTTTCCGAAGCCTGGGATAAATTTTAAAGATATAACGACATTACTCCAAGATATGGAACTCTTTAATGAAGTGATAGAACACTTTACTAGAGAGCTGAAGACAGAAAATATTCATCATATTATCGGCATCGAATCTCGTGGGTTTATTTTTGCAGTTCCTTTAGCGATGAAACTTAATGTGCCATTTATTCCAGTAAGAAAACCGAATAAGCTTCCAGCAGACACTCTCAAAGAGACCTATGCACTCGAATACGGTAAAGATAGCTTGGAGATTCACTTGGATGCCTTTAAGCATCAGACAAATGAAAATATCCTAATCATTGATGATCTGCTCGCGACTGGAGGTACGGCTTTGGCTACATCTAAATTAGTGACTCAACTTGGGGCTGCTAAGGTAAGCTTTCTCTCTTTAATTGAGCTTCGCTTTCTTAATGGTAGAGAGAAATTAGAAAGTGCTGGACTTGAAGTTAAGTCACTGATTAAGTATTAAGTCTCCGTTGATTTAAGATGGATTTGGTAGAGACTGATGTTTGACTATAGAAATCAAGAAACAGAAACTCACACAAAACTGACCGGCACGGTAAAACACACTCCAAGAGAAAAACAGAGAGTGTTCTAGTTTTTTTCATTCATAAACTCACTAAACTTTTAAATAACCCCAGTACTAAACTTACTAGTAATCAGAAACCGAACTCTTTTAATATCGAAGGTCTAGAAAATCAAGAAAAAGTAAGTTTAAAACTTGATTTTAAAAAACCAGTTACAGAGGTGATGACCCGACTATTATACTAACTTTACATAAAAATGCTGGAACTGCAAACAGCTATTCTAATCAGCATATATTTAAATAGAATACCAATGAAAGCTCTTATAACTAGGCTAACAATATAGTGGCCTGAAGAAATAGGGCCAAGAAAGTGATAAAAGAGAAGGGTAAGGTAAGAGAGGAGAGAGTACCATGCCCCGAGGCAAGCCATATAGTTCAGAGTTCAAAG
>JAGWWP010000062.1 GCA_018970325.1 Cyanobacteria bacterium REEB446
AATTTCTATATGTTCTTAAATATATTTTCTAACAAGATCGCTTGTGTTTACCAAAGAGAAGATGGTGACTTCGGTTTAATCGAACCAGAGTTTCTTCAAGTTTCCAATTAAGGACGACGAAAACGTAGAAAATGGAGTTCCGCTACACGCCCTTTTATGCTGCACTAATCTTTATGGTATTAAGCTTAAAGCTAATTGTGGTGACGAATTAGCTTGTGCTAATAAAGATACAGCTGATTGTTGTAGAACTTGATTTACTGTCAATCTTGAAGATTCTCTTGCAATATCAGCATCCATTACATTCGATTTAGCCTTTTCGAAATTAAATTTACTATCAGTTAAAAAATTATAATCAGAAGACAGGCGATTACGTTTCACTGATACTGATGACTGCATCGTCGAAAGATTTTGTATCATCTGATCTAGGTTATCTAAATCACCACCCGCACCACTCACTACACCAGTTGCGGTTCCACCATTAATAGGAGGTACTGTTGTTGATATAGATATTCGGTCTAATCGCTTAGTTGTTTGATAACCTAATGTTCCAATAGCACTAGCAGAGGAAGAAACATTAACGTCTACCCCACCCCAAACGCCACTCCTCATATCTAAGGCATACTTATCACCATCGTTAGAACCAGTTTGGACGTCAATATTAAAAGTTCCATCTAGTAAGTTCTTACCATTATATTTAGCACTACTTCTTAGGTCACTGATTTTCGTGACCAACTGATTTATCTCTGTCTGCCCAGCATCTAATTCTGCTGAGCTTGGAGTGCCGCCAAGGGCTTCTACCACTAATTCTCTAATTCTTTGCATGCTACTTACAACTGTGTCTAAGGCGGTGTCACTACTGTCTAAGGCTGATATTCCGTCGTTAATATTACGTTGTGCAGCAGATGCACCTCTTATCTGAGAATCTAATTTTACACCGTAAACATAGCCTCCGGAGTCATCAGATGGTCTATTAATTCTAAGACCAGTCGATAATCTTTCTGTAGATTGATTTACTTCGCGAGTATGTAGACCTAATGCTCTTTGTATGATTAAGCTATCAATATTGGTGTTTACCCTTAAACCTTGCACGCCGTTCCCCCCTATGCAGTGTTAAGTACTATTATTATGTTTAGTATGTACCCCGTTTGATCTAGTTTATAACCTTTAATTCTCATTAATTTAATCTAGGTTAATTTAATGGACTGCTTGCAAACATACGAGTTCAATGCTTAGCAGGATAAAAGTCCCACTAAAGGCTTAACTGTCTAAAAGCTTCATAGTATACTGTCTGTACTGTACTTGCAAGATTTAAGCACCTAGCGTTCATTGAACTCATAGGGACTAAAAGCATTTGTTCATGGTAGTTTTCATAAATTTCTTTACTGAGTCCTTTAGTCTCTGAGCCGAAAATTAAATAATCATTAGTGGAATATTTTACTTCCCAGAAACTTTTCGTAGCTTTACTGCTCAAGAAATGAAGCGAATTATTTACTGAATCTAGAGGGTTTAGATTTTCTGTTTTTAAAAACTCTTCCCAGTTTTCATGTACAGAATATTCTAGGTTTTCCCAGTAATCTAGGGCTGAACGCTTTAAATATTTATCCGCAAGCTCAAACCCTAAAGGCTTAATCAGGTGTAATTTAAGGTCATTATTTACACACATTCTCGCGATATTACCTGCATTTTGGGGTATTTCAGGCTCAAATAGAACTATATTTAAAAAATTCTTGGATCTCATTAAAGTTATTATTACGGGTTGCGATAGAAATTTTATCAGTTAGCTCATGTTTTGATATTAGCTTTTTATTTTCAATCAATTGCTTTTGCTTTGAAATATTATGTAAGTCTGATTCTGAGAGGGTTTTAATTAATTTATCATAAAAGCTGCTTATTTCTTCCAGGGAAGCACCATTAAAGCCAGCACAAATAATATGAATCTCAGGATTTATATCCCATATTGATAAGATCATTTCGCTGATTTCAGTGAGACGATTTGGGTAATAAGAGTTTTTAATTTGAATTTCTGGAATAGGCTGTCGCTGATTATCTACAATGCTAGTGGCGGATTTTAGAGACGAGGCTAGTTCTATTAAATTTTCTAGATCTTGAGAATCGCTAACTTCTAATCCTTCATTATCGTTGTAGCTTAGAGGTAGTAGCTGTAATTCTTTTACTGGGTTTTTTAATGAATTTATTAAGTCTCTGGTGTTGCTTACAAGGCAGGGAAAGATTTTTATTGAATTAATATTGTTCATATTTTCATTTGAGTTGCCTTGATTGTTCGACTTGTCGATAAGTGATTTCAAGTCGAGGAGATCTTTTTTATTGAAAATAGCTGGGATTATTTCTGATGGAACTCTGCTGTTCAGGAGTTTCTTAATGTAGTTAGTCGTTAATGGTGTGTAGGCTTTAATCTTAGGGGCGTGTAGCGAAACTTGAATTCCTGCGTTTTGCTGGGACTGCTCCTGAACACATAAGTTCAAGTCTAATAAAGTTTTGATTAATAGGTTTAATTGCTCGTAAGTAGCGGCATTATAAAGTGAGGCAAAATTCAGTTGATTACAGTGAGAATTATCTAAGAGGATTTTAAATAAACTAATATTTTCTTCTAGGGAAGCTGAAGCAAGGCTTATTTCAAGTTTAATTTCTTGTATACCTTTTTCTAATATACTCGCCTTGAAATTTTGTATAAGATTCTGATATTTTTTACCATCATTAGAGGCTTCTTCTAAGTTTATAATGGAGTAAAAAACTGCAGGTTTAAGCACGGGAATTTATCTTTTGTAGACGTTAATGATCTGTAGTTCGCCGATAAGTGAAATTAAATCATCCTCGATTTTAAAAGCCTGTTCTTTAGAAATAACGGGGAGTTCTAAATATTTTTCTTGATGGGAAGAACTGCTGTTATAGTGATTACCGCGAGTTTCTACCCAGTATTCTTTTCCAGACTTAGGCTTAGCACGAGTCGGAGTATTTATTTGTATCTTATAAATTTCGATTTCTGTAATTAATTCAGCTAATCTCTTTATATGTTCGGGATTTTCTGCAAATTTAGGCAAAAACATAATCTGCAACTGTAATTCTGGCTTTGTCGATAAGCGTAGTGAATCGGCAGGGTGTGATAAATCAATTTCAGATTTTAATAATTTAATACCTTTAATAATTCCTTCTAAGCTAAGTCCAGTTGCCGCTTGGTTAATGCTTTTTAAACTCAGTTCATCACTAGCATCAAGTTTCAGGGAAATCAAATCAGCTTCTTTTAAATCCCTGCGTACTTCTTCGTCTTCTAAAGTCGTAGCGTTGGTTAAAATAGAGACTGGGACAGCTTTTAAATTTTTAGCTTTAAGCCAATTTTTTATAGACTTAATCATCTCTCCAAGATTTAAAGCAAGAGTCGGTTCCCCAGAACCAGCAAAGGTTATAACATCAAGTTTAGTAAAATCGACTTTCTCCACGTGATCTCCCTGATAGGCTCTTTCTAAATCCTCAATAATAAGCTCAGTCTCCACGTAAATCTTGCGCTTGCGAGTTATATTCTGGATCTGCCCAAGCTGGCAATAGGAACAGTTAAAGCTGCAAGTACTAATGGCACCGATAGGATCTATGCCTAGAGAAGTACCACTACGCCATGAAGTTACGGGTCCGTAGACGTAGGAGATTCTGTTTTTGGGTTTATTATCAGGTTCGACCATAAACTATTTTCTTTATAAACTTCTCCATTGAATGGGCGTGTATCGGTTACATGCTCTTAATTAGATTTCCTCTGTGAAAATCCAATCCAGTAAAGAGATTTTAATTATAATACGACTTAATTATTTTTCCTGTTAAATCTTTAGCCTAGAATTAAGCATCAAGATTTAAAAATGTATTGCCGAGCATGAACGTAGAAATTGGAGTTTCGCTACACGCCCAATTGAGTGAATTTATAAACTACTGCTAAGCTAGACTTATGCTTAAAAATAAATTAGTTTCAAGGAAATTAATGATACTTAGCAGTATCAGTTTATTTTTAAATTCCTTGACTCTCTTAACTAAAGCCGCGGATTTAAACTCTAAAGTCGCAGTATTGCCGATAAGCGAAAAAGAATTAAAGACTTCTGAAAATCAAAAAAATAACTCGAATGGTGAGAGGCTTTTTGGGCTTGAGCGATTTCCAGCAAATATCGACGAGAATCTAAATGTCCGAGTTCTTCTAAATGATGTGGTTTATAAAGTCTATATACAGCAGGGAAATAAGCAGGAAATTCGTTATGATTACAAGACTTTTACTGCTAAATTTAAGGATAATACTGTTGAGTTTGGTTCTGATGCTGCTTTCTTTGAAGTGATTTTAGAAGCTTTTGGTACAATAGACGCTTTAAAGTATAATCTGAAAAAAACGAATAAAGTGCAGATTAAAAAGAAAGGCTCTGCCTTAGAAGTAATTTTAAAACTGCCTTTAGAAGAGTATTTAAGCGTAGTCGTCGGTTCTGAAATCCCAAGTTCTTGGCCTATTGAGGCTTTAAAGGCTCAGGCGGTTACAGCGAGAACTTATCTTTTAAACCAGCTGGAATTTAGCGCAGATAGTGATTACGATGTGGCTTCTAGTGTCGCTGATCAGAGGTTTAACGGCACGGAAAAAATCTCAGAACGCAGTGTGAGTGCGGTTAAATCTACTAAGAATCAGGTAATCATAGATAAATACGGTCTTTTAGCGAAAGTCTTTTATAGTAGTAGCCACGGTGGTTTTATTTCATCACCAGAATTCACTTGGAAAATAGCTGCTAAGCATTATTTAATATCTAAGCCAGCCTATCCAGAAGATGGTCCATTTAATTCATGGCAGAGAAAGTTTAGCCAAGATGAGCTGAATGACCTTGTCGGCATAAGTTTTTTTAATATAGAGGAGATTCTGCCAGTGGCATCTGATTATTTATTAATATCGAAAGACGCTAAAAAAACTAAACTGCTTATCGGGGAAGAGCTGAGGCATAAGCTATCTTTACCAAGTTCTTCATTTACTCCACATAAAGATGGAGATAAATGGATATTTGCAGGGCGTGGTTTCGGGCATGGTATAGGTATGTCACAGTATGGTGCTAAAGCTATGGCTAATAACGCAAGTAATTATGCTGAAATTATAGGTTTTTACTATCCGCAGACAAGGATTATTAGTTTATGAAATTTTTTTTGAAAAATTTTAAAAATTTATATCAAAAAAATCATGGGGTTTTCTTTATATGTTTATAAAGTTAGGAGAAACGTTTTATGAGAAATAGATTTGGTAATAGACAAGTGTTGTGTGACGGTATTGGTGGTTTTAATCCAGTTGGTGGTGCTGGTGGTATAAATCCATCTAATGTTAATTCAGTAAGAGTTCCTGGTGATGCTGCCTTAGATGCGATAAGAAATGCTGGTAACGTTTCATTGAATGGTGATACGCAAAAATTGCTCAATATTGGACAAGCAATGAAAGATTTAGGAATTATAAGCTAAGTGCTTTATAGCTTTTAGCACTAGTAAATATCCCCCATCCCGCCTAATATTTTAGTCTAACTAAAAGTGAATATTAATCTATATGGCGAATATAGATAATGAGTTGGATGACTTATATGCACAGCTTAGTAGTTTAAGTCGTTCTGGAAGAGAAGATTCTTCTAGTTCTACTGCTAGCAGCACTAAATCAAGTTCAGTAAAGTCCCGTCCTTCGTCGAGTTCTGGAAATTATTCTAGGGTTTCTGATTCTTCCCTACCAAGAAAATCCGTTTCTAAAATTACGACCTCTAGAGTTAGTTCTCCTGTAGACTCTAAGCCTTTTTCCGATAGTAAAGTAGATAGCGTAAAGTCACTTTTCGCTAATGAATTAAAAGAACGTGTAGGCTCTCAAAAAACACCCGATGGGCAATCAATCAATAAAGCAAATTTAAAACCTTATTCCGATAAGCAAGATAAATTGAGGCGATATATTAACGATCTAGAAAGAGTAGATCAGCAAGATGTAGATGAACAGGTTAAAGATCAATCTGAGAAGAAGTCTACACAGAACGGTAGAAGATTGCAAAAGCTTTCTTTTAGGAATGAAACCAGTTTTGAGATCATAGACAATAGTGAAAGTGCTGTGGCAATCCTGGATCGTGAAGAATTAATGCAAAGCAAGTCATTATTTGCAAATAATAAAAAAAGAAAACTAGGCGAAGCTATTCTAGAGAGAGATAATTCTTCCTATATAAACACTTCAGCGAAACTCCTTAAAGATAATAATAATTTTGGTCCTTTGAAGCTGAAAAAATACTCTAGTCGGTAATTTCACGAAGCACTCTTACTTGCTAAACATAATATTCGATTTCTCGCTGGCTCTTATAAAATTCCTTATTCGCAAGCTATTTTCATTCAAGATAATCTAATGTTATCTTGAATCTGTTAAGTAAATAGAGTCATAGCACCTTAAAAAATATCTCGACAGAGATAATAATGCAAAGGCGTGGAATAAGATAATAAGGCAGGGGAATTATGGCTATAGATCCAAGTGGTTTTAGCAATCAAAGCAGACAACAGATCGTTTCTAATCAAGGAACTTTGCTATCTGGATACCTAGCGCGAAGTCGTAGCAAGCAAGGAAGTTCTAGTGCGAGAAACTCTCAGGGTCAAACAAATTTAGATAGTGTCAGCTTATCTTCCGAGGCACTTGAGAGGGCACGATTAAGAGATGAAGATAGGCTCAACGAAAAACAGACGAACCGCAAGGAAATGAATACTTATAAACCTGGTGGTAGTAAATCTACTGCGAGTCTGACTGGAGATGGTAATAATAATACACTTACTGGTGGTGCTGGTAATGATACACTCGAGGGTGGTGCTGGTAATGATACACTCGACGGTCTTGCTGGTTTAGATAGGCTCATCGGCCTAGGTGGCAATGATACCTATATAGTTGATAATGTGGGTGATGTCATCGTAGAAAATGCTTTATCTGGAAATGATACTGTAAAGGCGTCTGTGACCTATACGCTCAGAAATAATATCGAAAACCTGTATTTAACTGGATCTGGAAATATAAATGGTACTGGTAATGCTCTGAATAATACTCTAACTGGTAATTCTGGTAATAACACTCTTGATGGTGGCACTGGTACAGATACGCTTATCGGTGGTGCTGGAAATGATACTTATGTAGTCGATAGTGCTGATGATGTCGTAACAGAGTTATTTGATGAAGGCACCGATACAGTAAATGCGTCTACAAGTTACACGATTGGAGCTCATATCGAAAACCTGAATTTAACTGGATCTGGAAATATAAATGGTACTGGTAACGCTCTGAATAATACTCTAACTGGTAATTCTGGTAATAACACTCTTGATGGTGGCACTGGTACAGATACGCTTATCGGTGGTGCTGGAAATGATACTTATGTAGTCGATAGTGCTGATGATGTCGTAACAGAGTTATTTAATGAAGGCACCGATACAGTAAATGCGTCTACAAGTTACACGATTGGAGCTCATATCGAAAACCTGAATTTAACTGGATCTGGAAATATAAATGGTACTGGTAACGCTGGCAGTAACAACATAACTGGTAATTCTGGTAATAACACTCTTGATGGTGGCACTGGTACAGATACGCTTATCGGTGGTGCTGGAAATGATACTTATGTAGTCGATAGTGCTGATGATGTCGTAACAGAACTAGCTAACGAAGGTACAGATACAGTAAATGCATCCCTGACCTATACGCTCGGAAGTAATGTCGAAAACCTGA
>JAGWWP010000063.1 GCA_018970325.1 Cyanobacteria bacterium REEB446
AACAAAATTCGAGTCTTTCAGCGAAGAGCTTATGGTATTCGAGATGAAGAATACCTCAAACTTAAAATTCTCACCTTTAAGTTAAAACCCTTGTGAAATACTAATTCCACTCAAACGGGAGAAGAACCTATCTTCTTTAATCTAAGTTCAGGATTCTTGGCTAAAAGACCAAAGCCTACGATTAAGTGTGTTTTACCACCCCCCATTGCTTGTTTAAGGTGAAAAATAGAATCATTTGATTTCCCTGCAAGTCTAGCTATGCCTCTAGACAGTAAACTTTTCATACCATCAGTTATAAAAGTTTTTTCAAAGTATTCATCTCCATCATGGTCGTTAATTACTTGGTCTAACTGTTCAATTTGATCACCAACATTAATATCTAGAGCTTTTGGCTGTAATTTACAGGCATTCTTTACTGTTTTCATTATTTAACAAGTTCCGATGTCATTGTAAGTTGTTGATTTGCTATTAGTCAAATAATCATCAAATTTGCTTTGATTAGGGCTGGGATCTGTTCGCATAATTGAATTTCATGCGTAACGGCGGTTTAATTACCCACAAAAATAGTACAGATTTAGGTCCTATCACTTTGCGTTTTATACCTAATGTATAGGATTAAACCCTATGCTTTATGTATAAAGCATAGGGTTTAATCAAAAAATAAAAACCACGTTTAGAAAACTTCAAAACTGGGCATAATATCTCTATCGAACAAATTTAAAAATTCTAGGCAAGATTCAGGAAACTGAGTCTTTTTTGTTTTATAGTGTTTATTAATAGCTGTGGTAGAGAAGAATCCACAGCTAACTCACCCAATAGATTTGAAGGGAATAATACCTACATGCCAGTAATTAAAACCCTCTTACCCATAAGCAGCACCCTATTACTCGCCTGCCTAATATCACCCTTCTTCGCAAAAAAAGCTGATTGTACTACATCGAGTCAACAGGTCGGAAATACTTACTTTAACAGTGATGGCAGCCATACCACTAAAGTGGGAAATACCTACTTTCACAGCAATGGCACTCATACCACTCAGAGAGGTAATTTCTACTTTCATAGCGAAGGTGGTCACACGACTAAAGTCGGTAATACTTACTTCCAAAACAGCGAGATATTCAATTCTAAGCCTTACTCCAAGTAAATAATAATTGAGTTTGCTTATTATTAAATTTCCTCACCCAACAATTCATTAATAATATTCGGTTGTTGCGGCCACATCGCATTGTGCCTTGAGATTTTTGGGGTTTTACAGCTTGATATAAACCTAGATTCAGTTGAATGGAATTTATCAGGCATTAATGAACTTTTAGAAAGATTGATAACACTAGAGACATAGCTAGAGGTATAGCTGGAGGTATAGCTGTGATTAACTTCAATGACACAATTGCTGTCCCAGAGCCATCTTCACTAGATCTTAATCCGAAAACACTATAGGCTAATATTGATTTAAATATCCTAAGAGGTATAGCTGGAGACGTAGCTAGAGATATAGCTGGAGACGTAGCTGAAGCAAAAATTATAGAGCTGATAAAATTGGCTCAAGCAGCGACATGAAGAAAGCTGGTTATCCACGACGATACCAAATAAGCCAACTAGTCCTAAACAGCAGTATGTGATCACACCGAAGGGACAGTTAATTTTAGAAATTTTAAGCATGGTATCGTAATTGTGGTAGATTAAAGACAGGATTTGGTTTAAATAAATCAATTGGAGTCCACTATAAGTAGACCTAGGCAAACTAAAATAAACCAAATATTGCAAAAGCTGCCTAAATCAGTTGTTGCTACTAGTCAGTGGTTGAATCAAGAAGGCTTGGATAAGCGATCTGCTTATAAATATGAAAAGCAATCCAACTGGCTGGAATCAATAGGAATAGGAGCATACAAAAGATATGGTGATGCAATAACGTGGCAGGGTGCAATTCATGCAATTCAAAAACAATTAGGACTTGATATTCATGTTGGTGCTAAAACAGCACTTGAGTTACAAGGCAAAGCTCACAATATTAGTTTTAATGAAACCAATACTTTCTTCTTTACTTCAGATAAAGCAAATCTTCCAAAATGGTTTAGAGATTATAACTGGCAGTCTAAATGTACTTTGGTAAAGAGTCAGTTTCTTGGCAAGGATGTAGGGCTCAAGGAATTTGATACTGGTAACTTTGCGATAATTATATCTAGCCCTGAAAGAGCAATATTAGAAACTCTATATCAAGTACCTAAAGAACAAGATTTTCAAGAAGCTTACTATCTTACAGAAAGTCTAGCTGATATACGTCCGAAGCTGATGCAGGCACTCTTAGAAGAATGTAAATCTATAAAGGTTAAAAGGTTATTTTTATTTCTTGCACAAAAAGCAAATCTTCCAGTATTAAAAAAACTAGAGCTAAAGAAAATTGATCTGGGATCAGGCAAGAGGCTTATCGTCAAAGGTGGTAAATTAGATTCTAATTATGGAATCACTTACCCAAAAGGTTTTCAAATAAATGAATAAGCGATATTACGATCAGGTAGATCTTTTGCTTACTGTATTGCCAGCATTAGGAGAGATTAAAGATTTTGCACTCAAGGGTGGAACTAGTATTAATCTCTTTTTTAGAGATATGCCTAGGCTTTCTGTTGATATTGATTTGGCTTTAATTAAAATTCTTGATCGTGATAGCTCCATCAAGCTAATAGACTCAAATTTAAGTCTATTTACGGAAAGAATAAAACAGACAAATCGAAACTTAAAAATCATACCAAAGAAATTACGTGATGGTTTTACCAGAAGTCTGCTTGTGGGGAATGATAAAGCTCAGATCAAAGTAGAAGTAAACGATGTCATCAGAGGTTCTGTTTATTCCTGTGAAACTAAAGGATTGTGTCCAAAAGCTCAAGATGAATTTGAAAAGTTTATGGAAGTACAGTGCTATTCTTTCTATGATTTATTTGCAGGTAAAATCTGTGCAGCTTTAGATAGGCAGCACCCCAGAGATTTGTTTGATCTTAGTTTGCTTCTAAAGGAAGATGGCTTTAGTGATAAGCTGCGAAAGACTTTTATTGTTTATCTTATAAGCCATAATCGACCTATCTCAGAATTGATTAACCCAAATAGGTTAGATATAACTGAACAGTTTAAGAATAACTTTGAAGGTATGACATTAGAACCAGTTAGTCAATCTAGTCTTGAAGAGGCGAGAGAAGAAATCATCAGCCTTACTCAAAAACTTGATGATAAAGAAAAAGAGTTCTTAATCTCATTTAAGTCTGGCGAACCAAAGTGGGACTTACTTGGTCTTCCAGATATTAATAAACTACCTGCTGTTCAGTGGAAACTTCTGAACATTTCTAAGATGCCAAGAAATAAGAATGAAGAGGCTTTAAGGGAGCTGGAGAGGAAGCTAAACTAACAGTCCTTGGAAACCCCCATAAACATACTTCAAAACTAAAAATTACCTTTAATTGAAAGAGCCGTTATCGTATATCCCCATATAAAAAGGCTTTTTCGAGCTAAAACTGGGTCCCTTAATTTACCACCCTTTAGTAGACTCTTAAATTCTAAGCCCTTCTTTGCAAATAAAAAAACGTCGCAAAAAAAGTATAAATTTGCGACAAAATAGTGGTAAATTATAATAAGCAAATCAATCTCAACCCCTGATGCAAAGTATAGATGATAAAATCATGGTTAAAATAAAAAAAGCGAAGAGGGGTTCGCTTTTTTTTACTGATGATTTTTTGTCATTTGGTTCAGCTAAAGCAATATCAAAAGCTTTGGAAATATTGACTAATAATGGTCAAATAAATCGAATAGCAAGAGGTATCTATGCGAGGCTAAAAGTAGATAAATATATTGGTTTTGTTTACCCTAGTGTTGAAGAGATCGCCCAAGCTTTGAGGAAGAGAGATAAAGCTCGAATTATACCTTCTGGAAGTTTAGCTTTAAATTTATTAGGCTTATCTAATCAAGTTCCCACAAACCATGTTTATCTTACTGATGCTACTGCAAGAAAAGTGAGTGTCGGTGGTCAAAGTATCATATTTAAGAAAACAGCACCGCGAAATCTTGCTTGCATTGGCGAGATCAGTGCATTGGTAATACAAGCCCTTAAGTCCAAGGGGCAGGAGAATTTATCAGAGCAAGACAAGCAAAAGATTATTGAATATTTGAGGCAGGAAGAGTCTTATAGGCTTAAACATGACATGAATTTAGCTCCAGAATGGATTAGGGAGATTATGAGAGGGGCGATATAAAACAATGAATTTTTTAGAATTAGCTCCTCAAACAAGGATAAATATTTTCACAGAGACCGCTAGGACTAAAAAGATTTCGGTGTCTGCGGTAGAAAAAGATTGGTGGGTTGTAAAAACCTTATCTCTTGTTTTTCAGCTTAGCTTCGCTGATGCATTGGTTTTCAAAGGTGGAACATCGCTGAGTAAAGGCTGGAGTGTAATTAATAGGTTCTCCGAGGATATAGATCTCTCTATTGATCGTGATTTCTTAGGATTTGAAGGTGAATTATCAAGAAAACAAATAAATAAACTCAGAAAAAAAGCAGCAAGTTTTATTGATACCGAGTTTAAAACTAGTTTAAGTAAAGCTTTTAATGGAATATCTGATCAAATTGAGATAAAGAGTTTAAACTATGAACAAAGCGATCAAGATCCAATTATCATAGAAGTTTCTTTCCCCTCAGTTTTAGAGGTCTATAAATATCTAAGACCCTCAATTAAGCTAGAGATAGGCTGTAGATCACTCATGGAACCCTTTACTGAAAAATGGATTAGCCCGATGATTGCAGAAAAATATCCTGATGAAGACTTTATAGAAAGGGATTTTAAGATCCCCTGTATTAATCCAGAAAGAACTATGCTTGAAAAGATTTTTTTACTTCACGAAGAATTTCAAAAGCCCAATGGAAAAATTCGCGTTGATAGGCTTAGTAGGCATATCTATGACCTGCATCAATTGTATAGGGCGGGGTGTTTAACCAAGATCCAAGAATCGCCAGATTTATATCAGAAAGTTGTTGAGCATAGATCTAGATTTAATACTATTATTGGTCTTGATTATAACCTGCATGCACCATTAACAATAAATCCGATACCACCAGACTATGTCAGACAGGCTTGGCGTAAGGATTATGAAACCATGCTCGAAGAAATGATTTATGGTGATGACAGACCTAGCTTTGATGAAATTATTCAGAGTCTTGTGGAGATTAAATCTGAAATGGTACATAAAATGTCAGATTTAAATTTCAGTTTTTAAAGCACTACTAAGCTTAGCTCAAAACTAAAAATTACCTTTAATTGAAAGAGCCGTTATCGTATATCCCAATACAAAAAGGCTTTTTCGAGCTGAAACTGGGTCCCTATTATTACCATCCCTTCATCGCCTCAATAACCTCATCCTGTGAAGTCATACAATAACCCTGAGTTGTAGTAATATCAGCATGACCGCAAGCTATCCTGAGATGGTTTAAGGGTTTACCTTTAGCTGCATTAATAGTAACGAAGGATCTTCTAAGGCTATGCGGTGATATAACCCCCACTCCAGCACGCTTAGAGAGCCTTGTAATCTTTTGGCATAGTGCATGAGGATTAAACCCTTCTTTAATTTTATTAATAAAGAAAAGCTCTGAATCGTTTACTGGTCTAGCCTTTAAGTATTCTATAAGTACTGTATATAAAGCTTCATTAATCCCTACAGTTCTGTCTTTATTACCTTTTCCTAGTCTAACTTTTATTAAACGAGATTCTAAATCTACGTCCTTTAGAGTTAGCTTACATAGCTCAGAAGCTCTTAGCCCCGTATTCGCTAAGGTCGTAACTAAAGCCTTACTGGTGAGCTTGTCATAGCTATTAGAAGAACCTTCAATATCATCTATAGAGCTAATAAGTTTTTCTAGCTGCTTTTCGTTTAATGAGGTCTTTTTAGCTGGTAAATATCTTCTAGGTCTTAGTTCTTTCAATTTATCTCTAAAGTCTTCTTCCAGCTTGCCTTGTATGGCTAAGTATTTAGCAAAGCTCATTAAAGCACTGTATATGTTTAGCTTCGTACTAAAGCTTTTTACTGGAAATGAGCCTATAACTAGCCTAGCGTTATTGATAGAGATTAAGGGCTTGCTCGGATTTTTCCCTAAAGTCTTTAAGTAGAGATAAAAGTAATAGTTATAAAGCTCCACTGTCCTAGGTTTGATGGGTTTACCAGTAAGCATACCCGTTCTACACCACTCTAACCATTCATAAATCACAGGATCTAAATTTTCTTTACCTAAAGGCTTTGTCGTTCTAGTATGCCTGTTTTGGTTACCTCGTTTAAGACCATTAAAATGCTCTTGTTTCCAGTTTAGATACTGATCTGATTCAATCTTATATTCAGTTTTACCGTTAAGCCAAACTAACTTAGCAGGAAGAAAACTTTCCTTGCTGTAAGTCTGTATTGTTCTTTTTGCCAAACCCATATCTTTGGCAATTTCATCAGTCGATAAGTACATTAGCGTCTCCTAATTTGTCTTGACTGACGCATAGAACGCAAGTTTTTTTTCATTAAAATATCAAAGAATCTTTATCTGGAGAGATTATTAGCCGAAGAGCAGTCGACTCATAATCGATTGGTCGTGTGTTCAAGTCACACTGGGACCACCAGTTTTAGAGATAAAAAAAATTACGCAGTAGCCTATAATTAACCATCTGACTAATTACTCAGACTCTATTCTATATATTAAACTAAACTTTAAGGATACCTCTCAATGCTTTTATTTCTCCTAAGAACAACAATCTTCTTTTCATTAGCATTATTCTTCACTACAGCAGCACAAGCAGAGGTTACAAATGATCTACAAAAATGGTCACTAATTACATTAAATAAAGACTTAAATGACCACTGGGGCTTATACCTAGAGGCCCAAAATAGATTAGGACAGAATTTCAGTGGTGAACGCAGAGTTCTTGTTAGACCAGCTGTCAAATACAAGATCAACAATAACACTTCACTCTGGTTAGGATATGCTTGGACACCAAGTTTCACGAATGGTAACTTGAATAATGAAAACAGGATATGGCAACAAGTCGCATACAATAAGCATTTTACAAATAAAATAGAAAGCTTTAATTATTTTCGTTTAGAGGAGCGCTTTATAGAGGGAGCTAGTTCCACATCTATTCGAAATAGGTTATTAGCTGGCTTAAAATATCCTGTCTTAAACTCTAAAACTTGGAAATTCATAGTATTTGATGAAATTTTTATAAATTATAATTCAGCAGATAATGGGCCTCAAGCTGGCTTTGACCAAAATCGTGTTTTTACTGGAGTCGAAAAAACATTTAATGATCATCTCAGTTTAACCACAGGATATTTACTTGATTATGTAAACGTTCCAGATCAGCCAGACCAACTAATTCATGCGATAAGAATGCATATGAATGTAAATATTTAAATGCGATAAATGAAACCAAGATCAACAGTCATATCTGGAGCAGCATCATTTAAACCTTTACTTATCCAAGAAACTATAACTAAATCCTTAGTAATCGCATAACTAGCTCCCATATCCATCGCTAATGGATTATCAAT
>JAGWWP010000019.1 GCA_018970325.1 Cyanobacteria bacterium REEB446
TGATCCTCTCGCAAAGACTCTATCACTACTTTCGCTTTGAACTCTGAACTATATGGCTTGCCTCGGGGCATGGTACTCTCTCCTCTCTTACCTTACCCTTCTCTTTTATCACTTTCTTGGCCCTATTTCTTCAGACCACTATACTCTCCAGAAGAGCCTGCCCTTTTCTTTTTCTAATCTAACATTTATTTATTAGATCTGTTTTAAAGATACAAAGGGGTCATTTTTCCCCAAGTTTACTTAAGTGAAATTAATAGGGGAAGTTTTTTAAATGTTTAAAATATAAGCTAGTAGTGTTCTTACAGGAATTCCTGAAGCCCCCTTAGGAGACCAGTCTTGAGCATCCTCAAACCAACAAGGTCCAGCTATATCTATATGTAGCCATGGAATCTGCTCTTCTGAACGAGGTTTTTTACCGATAAATTCTTTAATAAACAGACCACCGTTCTGAGCACCAGCTTGACCACCAGAACCAGCATTAATAAGATCTGCGATAGTAGATTTTAATTTCTCTTTATACTCATCATAAAGAGGTAACTGCCACATACGCTCACCTTGTTCTTCAGCAGAGGCTTTTACTCTGTCAAGCAAAGCTTGATCATTAGTCATTAAGCCTGCACAGACATTCCCGAGTGCCGTAATGCAAGCACCAGTAAGCGTTGCGATATCTATAATCTCGTCTGGATTTTTAGTCGATACATAAGCGACGGCGTCAGCGAGGGTTAATCTGCCTTCGGCATCAGTGTTATTAACTTCGATAGTTTTACCATTCATTGCAGTGATCACATCACCTGGTCTATAAGCTTTGCCGCTAGGCATATTTTCAGTAGCTGCAATAATGCCAGTAACCTGCACGCCAGCCGGTTGAAGCTGAGAGATAGCGGTCATTATAGCTATAGTCGCTGCTGCACCAGACATATCTTCTTTCATCATCTCCATAGCTTTACCCGGTTTAAGACTTAGACCACCACTGTCGAAAGTCACTCCCTTACCTACTACCGCGATATGTTTTTTAATTTTCCCTTTAGGAACATAGCTTATCTCTATAAATTTAGGTGGCTCATCTGAACCAAGAGAGACAGCTAGGTATGAACCCATTTTAAGCTTCTCGCAGTCAGCTTTTTCTAAGATTTTAACTGTTAAGTTCTCGGCTTTAATCTTTTTAGCCTCTTTCGCTAAATAGCTAGGAGTTACTACGCAAGCGGGCTCCCAAACTAGGTCTCTAGCTTTATTCGTCGCATTTGCGATTATTTCTGCTTTGGAAATAATTTCTTTTTCTTTAGCTGAAGCTGTTTCAGAAAGAATAAGTACTTCTTCTAATTCTTTTTTATCTTTTTTAGGCTCAGTTTTATACTTCGTAAATTCATAATCAACAAGTATAGCTGTCTCCACAAGTAGAGATAAATCTTTAACTGCCTTTATAGCAAAGCTCTTTAATTTTTCTGCTTTAACTTTACGCACTAATGAAGCGATAGCTTTACGCTCATTTTTTTTATTAAAATCTTTTTCCTCACCAAGTCCTACTAAAATGATTTTTTTAGTATTCTGCATGTCAAGATTAAATCTTTCTGCTGAATTGAGTTTTATAACTAAAGTCTCAGCTGCTTTAAATTCAAATTCTTCTTCTCTGATTGAATCTGCAAGATAACCATTTAATCTTTTATCGATACAGGTAAAAAGACTTGAAAGGCTAGGTTTTTTCTTATCCTGTTGAAACTCAGTAATTATAAGAGACTCTGCTGTAAAAGCAGATTTTTTTAAACTACCTAAAGACTTTTCTAAGTCTAACTTCTTAAGCGTAAATTTCATATATCTCGTATTATAAACTGCTTTTCAGCATTTTTCATTTATGCTAGAAGCTTTTTAACAATAGAAATAGAAAATTTTTTAAATTACTGAGAAAACGCCCAAGCCTTTTGGGTTCTTGAAGAATTCGAAAGAGCCATTCTAATTTTAATTTAATAAAAAGCTTTGGTGCTCTGCTTAGCTTCCCTGCAAATATATCAAAGCTGCCACCTACGCCGATCATCACGGTATTTTTAAAGAGATGTCTGTATTTAGCAATTAAGAACTCTTGTGCTGGAGAGCCTAATGCCACTAAAAATAATTCGGGATTGAAATTAACTATTCTCTCAATGACACTTTCCTCTTGATTTTTTTCATAAAAACCATGTTCAAAGAGAAATTCTTTACTGGAATTTAAAGCTTCACTATTGCTAGAGATAGATACAGAGCTATATTTTAAGGTTAATAAATTTCTTAAAGAATCACTTACAGTTTTTTCTGCACCCAGAAAAGCGATGCGTGAATAACTATTGATCAGCTTTTCTGCTAAATCTATTCCAGCTATTTTTTTAATTTTCTGTTTTGCAAGAATTCTTGCAAGTAAACAAATACTCTCACCGTCTGGAATTAAGAATTCAGCATTAGTAAGAATTCTTTTAAATTCTGGCATTTTCTCTGCAAGATGCAGATGTTCCATGTTGAGGGTAATGATGTGAATATTGGAATCATGCTGAATAGCCTCTTCTAAGGTCGTTCTGAAATCAGCATCTACACTGTAAAAATCACTGACAAGATAATCTAATATTTTTACTTTAGGCATTCAGGGACTGCTCTTAATCTTCAATTTCTGCGTTTTCATCGTCCTCATGACACTCTTCTAAAAGACTCTGAGAATTTTATTCGCCACAATGTCGCCAGAGACTATGTCTTCTGCTTGAATTGGAATGCTGAATGTACCAGATAGCTCGTTTCCTAATATTCGTACAAATTTATTTAATGAGCTATATTTTACTTTAATAATTTTAGTAGTTTCATTAGATCTTATTCTTACAGGGTTTTCAGAGAAACTAATTAGGTTACCATAATCTGTAGAAAGATTGATGTAACGTGAACCTGAGCCGATTTTATCGATTCTTAGATTTATAAACTGTGCTTTACCTTCGGTAAGAAATATAACTTGATTAATAGCCTTACCACTTAACTCAAAATTAGCAGGTTCATTCTTTCCTAGATTGATTTGTATATTATTAATGTTTTCACCAGCTACGATATCTATTTTAAAAGCTTGGGCTAGAGCAGAATCTAAATCTAGATTCTGTAAAACATCCTCACTGCCATTGTAGAAAGATTTAGGAATAGAGCTTGGATTGTCTGGTGGATTATGCAAGCCGACTGATGAACCAGAGGTAAAACCTGCTGCAATAGGCTCTACTTTTATTACATAAGAACCTGGGCTTAGGTAAGGAAGCACAAAATTACCCTGTCCTAATCCATCTACGTCGCTTGCTGATGTAACTACTTGCTGAAGAGGATTGCTGATATTGTAGGCAATTACATTTGCTCCTAGTACAGCTTGACTGCCATTAATTAAGCTACCAGTAATAGTTCCAGAATTATTAATTATCTGATTTCTAGGATAAGCGATATTGATTGAAGATATATCATCTTTCTGGAGATTCAATGTGGGATTAGCACTGATAGGGAACATGATGGGGAATGTATTTAGATCTAAATCTGGAGAACTTTCCCCATTTGCAAATTTTTCATACTCGTCTATTTGTCCACCTTGACTGTGATCTAAGCCGACCATATGTGCAAATTCATGTAATATGGTGGATTTAAACTCATTGAGCAGTGTATTTAGATCTGGAACATCTGGGCGATTACTAAGTTTATAAAGATAGCCATTAATCAGGGACTGTGATTCAACGATGCCAGTAATTTGATTATTTTGGACACTGAAAAATCTAGCTGATGCTAAGCCAAGAATATCATTCTCTGAGCCTGCCCCCAGTACATCAATCAGTATTTTCCCTGAATCATCGAAGATGATAGGACTGTAGCCAAGGGGGGCATCTGAAAAAAGTATAGAATTATAATTAGTTTCATCTACGTCGGAGGATATTAATCCATCACCATCTAAGCTGAAATCTAAGCTAGAAACGTTTTCCCACGTACTCAGAATTTGATTTACACTATTCTGTAAAGTAGCGTTATTGAGATCTCCTAAAACACCTCTATCTATGCGGTATTTCACCGTCGCACTGCCATTGTTAATTTTATAAGTAGGGAAAAATAATTTATTTGATGAACAGTTCTCTGGAACCAAATTTTGATCCAAACAGACACCCAGTAAACCAGCAGCTTTAACGGGATTAACCGTGAAAAGACTGATACTAAGGAAGCTTAAAATGATTAAAAGGTGCATGAGTGTTTTAAGAAGCTTATAAGCTTCTTAATTCTAAATGATTTCCTTCCGTATTTGATGTAGGGTGGTCATTATAAAATTATTATTTATCTTTAGCAGATGCATTATTTTTACTTTGCAAAAATCCTTAAAAAATATTATAATTATTAATTCGAGGAAATTATGAACCAGCTTATTAAAGATATAGAATCTAAGCACCTTAAAGCGGAGCCACCAGTAATTAGAGTAGGGGATACTGTTAAGGTAGAGACGATTATTCAGGAAGCGAGTGGTAAAGAGCGTTCTCAGCATTTTGAAGGTCTAATCATCGCAAGAGCTGGTACTGGAGTTAATGAAACTTTCAGAGTAAGAAGAATATTCCAGGGTGTCGGTATAGAAAGAACTTTTTTGGTTCACTCACCGAAAATCAGAGCAGTTAAAGTTATCAGAAGTGGTAGAACTAGAAGAGCGAAGCTTTATTTCCTTAGATCTAGAATCGGTACTAAAGCGACTAGACTTCGTAATCTTCAAATACAAACTACTCAAGAAAAATCTAATTCTGCTGATTAGTTTTCCGTATTGAATATATAAGATTATAATTTGAATGAAAAAACAGGCTGATACTAAAAAAACACCTACACGTTTATTGGTATTTTTAGTATCTTTGCTTGTTTTTGTATCTGTAGGATTTTTTTTAAAAGGCCTGCCGATTTTTTCTGAGCTAGCTCAAACAAAACAAGCCGAAACAATAAAAGGAAATAAAAAAATGGAATCACAGGAATTAGAAGTTAAAAAAGAAGAAAAAAGTATTGATGCTAAAGACACAGCAGTCTTAAAGACAGATAAAGGTGATATTAAAATTAAACTGTTTCTTAAAGAGGCTCCTATCACGGCTGGAAATTTCAAGGATCTTGTGAATAGAGGTTTTTATAATGGTGTAGTATTTCATAGAATAATTCCAGGTTTCGTTGTTCAGGGTGGTTGCCCACTTGGTACTGGTACTGGAAATTTCGTAGATCCAGAGACTAATAAAACTCGCTATGTGCCGATGGAGCACACTAAATTTAAGCATGACAAGGCTGGGAGAGTAGCTATGGCTAGAACTTCTAATCCAGATAGTGCTAGCAGTCAGTTCTTTATTGATTTAGCTCCTTTGCCTAGCTTGAATCCAGGTGGTGTAGATCCTTATGGTTATGCGATATTTGGTGAAGTTATCGAAGGAATGGATGTAGTTAATAAAATAGTTAAAGAGAATGTTCCGTCTTTCCCTGGTGATGATGGTGCGAGTAATCCAGTCAAAATCACTTCTGCTGAGATGATCTAATGACACTATTGCTGAACTTCAATTTCTGCGTTTTCGTCATCTATAATAAAGACTTATGTTTACGGGATTAATAGAAGAAACAGGTTTAGTCAGCTTTTTAGAATATTCTAATACTAATTTGAAAATCAATATCAAAGCCGCTTTGATATTGGAAGATATAAAACTTGGTGATAGTATCGCCGTGAATGGTATCTGCCTTACTGTGACAGAGTTCGATGCCGATTCTTTTTCTGTCACTGCGGTAAAAGAAACTTTAGAAGTTACTGCTTTAAAATATTTGAAAAATGACGATCTTGTAAATTTAGAACGCTGTCTCAGAGCTCATGACAGATTAGGCGGTCATATAGTACAGGGGCACGTAGACACCGTCGCTGAATGCATTAAGGTGCTAGATCAGTCTGGGAGCTATGATCTTTACTTTAGTATAGAACCGAATTTCTCGAAATATATTATCAATAAAGGTTCCATTTGTATTTCGGGCATTAGTCTTACTGTCGTGAAGGTAGGCTCTATGAAAGAACTTCAGGACATTAATGAAAATGTTTTGAAAGATTTAGATTATTTTTATGTAACTATAATTCCTGCAACTTGGGATAAAACAAACTTATCTCAAATTCAGGAGGGTGCAAAAGTAAATATCGAAGTAGATGTACTTGCCAAATACTTAGAAAGATTTATGGCTGCCGCAAAGCCATAAGCCCCGCAAACGTGCAGAAGTTTTACTGGTGATCGATCTATAAAAAAGAGTGGTGGGCAGAGCTGGATTCGAACCAGCGTAAGCGTAACGCTAACAGATTTACAGTCTGTCTCCTTTAGCCACTCGGACATCTGCCCGCAAAAAATTATCACAGAAAATAAATACTTACTAGCTGTGCTAATTTTCAGAACTTTAATAATAGCTTATTTTTAAGCCTTGTGGTTTAAGAAATTATGGAGGTGTAGCAGTTTATGCTAAATCAAAAATCACATAATCATAGCTTCTTCTTCACCTTCAGATCTAATCATGATTTGACCAGCTTCCTCAAGAGCTTTAATAATTTCAACTATCTGAGTTTGTGCTGCTGAAACGTCTTTCGCCATAACAGGTCCCATCATCTCAAGTTCATCTTTCAATAATGTAGCTGCTTTCTCTGACATGTTTTTAAAGAATAGATCTCGAATATCATCATCGGCACCTTTAAGGGCAAGAGGTAATCCTTTCATATCTATTTCTTTCATTAATGCCTGCATAGCTTTGTCGTCGAGTTTTATAATGTCCTCAAATACAAACATCAAGTTTCTGATATTTACTGCTAAGTTTTGGTCGATAATTTCTAAATCTTCGAGTATCTTCTTCTCAATATTTCTATCAAGCCTATTTAAGATTTCTGCAATAGCATCAACACCACCAACATTCTGACTAGAAGAAGCTTGGTTCATAACGGCAGCAAACCTTCTTTCTAAAGTCTTTTCAACAACACTTAAGATCTCTGGATTGGTTTTATCCATTTTCGCTAGTCTCAGTGAGCAATCAGACCTAATGTCTTCTGGTAAAAAAGCTAGAACTTTAGAGGCTTTTTCTACAGGTAAATACGAAAGAACCAGAGAAATTACCTGAGAGTGCTCACCTTGTATAACTGCAACTATCTGCTCTGCATCAACCAGTCGCAAGAATTCAAATGGTAGGCGATGGATGGTGTTCGTCATTTTATCAAGTATGTTAGAAGCCACTTCACGACCGTAAGCTTGAATAAGAATATTCTCAGCTTTCTGAATACTACCGCTCATCTTACCTACCTGTAAGTTTAAGATATCGTATATTTCATCTAGTAGATTGTATTGATCTTCTTCGCCGAGTACCCCTACCATAGATATTTCTTTTGCTAGTGACACCACTAGTGTTGAATCGTCTATGTGCTTGATAATTTTTGCAGCAGCACCTTCATCTAGGAGTAGCAGTAGTGCTGCTACTTTCATCCTATTCGTCCATGCTTTAATTTTATTAGCCTTGTAAGCCATAATCGGTAACTAGGGGTATTAAGCCCAGAATCCATAGTTTATATAACTAAAACTAAGTTTCTTTGGCTAATCTAATAGGAGTATCTCTCACCCTGTTATGATTGGAAGCAGTACTGAGGTTTAGATTATTTATATGAAGTTATTAGTTAACATAGTTTTTCTTTTTACGTTTTTCTCTTCGATACTAATGGGAGTATCAGCCGAATCATCGACAGAAGCTTCTGCTAAGCAGATTACTGTTCCGCAGTTTCAGATAGTAAAAGTTTTAGAAGTTTCTGCTCTAGAAAGTGTTTCTGGTAGTTTAGATCAATTAATTAGTGCTAAAGAGCAGCAAGTCAAAGTGAGAGTACTTAGTGATGGACCACAAAAAAATACAGAATTATTTATCAATAATATAGTTCCAGACAATCTAGCTTTTGGCATAGTAGCTAAAAAAGACAAAGAATATATAATCTCTTTAGCAGATGATAATAATGAGGTTGCAATTATAGATTATCATCGTAAGCCTTATGTAATAGGTCTTTTTATCTTATTTGTAGTTTTAATTATTGGTTTTTCTGGTTTTAAAGGTTTTAAAGCGATCCTTTCTCTTTTTGTAACAGCTCTTTCGATAATATATATTTTAATACCAGCTATTAAAGAGGGTTTTGATCCTATACTAGTAGGCATTTTTATTTCGGCAATAGCCACTGCTGTAACTGTAATTTCTATCGCAGGCTTCACGAAGAAAGCTTTTGCTGCGACTATCGGCAGTATTGGGGCAGTAGCTATCGCTGGTCTTACATCCTTTTTCGTTATTAAAGGGGCTCCCTTAAGTGGTCTTGCGAGCAATGAAGCACAGATCCTTTTAGCAAATAGCATGTATGGGGGTGCTAACAGTATGATGAATTTTCAAGGAATACTTTCAGCTGGGGTAATCATCGCAAGCTTAGGTGCAGCCATGGACGTAGCTGTATCTATTGCAAGTGCTACTCAGGAATTATATTTGACTGATATTAATCAGAGTTTTAATAATCTTTTCAAGCATGCGATGAATGTGGGCAAGGATATTATGGGTACTATGACGGATACGCTGATCCTTGCTTATACTGGGGCTTCTCTGCCGTTATTTTTACTTTTAGAAAGCTATGAACCGAAAGCCTTACTGCTAAACATGGAAATCATCGTCACGGAGCTCACTTCAGCTTTGGCTGGTAGTATTGGGATTATATTTGCTATTCCTCTAACTGCTATTATCTCGGTCTTTATGTATAAGGGGTTTAAGCGTTAAGGCTAAGCCATTTTTTAGGTAAGGACTAAGAAATTAGCTAAAATGTAATTATGGATCAGAGTTTAGATCTTTCAGAAGAAGTAAAATCTTTTTATTTGGTGAGACATGGTGAGCTTAAGAACTCTAATAAAGGACGCGCGCCAGATACGAATGATAAAGGTTTAAACAGTGAAGGCGTTTTAGAGGCTGAATTGCTTTCTAGTTTTTTTCATGATTTAGGAATTAGTTCTATTTTCTCTAGTCCTAATAATAGCGCGGTAGAGACTACTGACATCATTGCTAAAAACATAGGAGAACCAAGCTTCTTTAAACATAGTGGGCTTACAGATAAACGTGAAGGCGAGTGGGCTGGTAAAACCTATTGGCAGATTAGGGAAGAAGATGCAAAGTCTTGGGAGAAATGGAGTAAAGATCCTATTAATTTCTGCCCACCAGGTGGAGA
The DNA here is from genome assembly GCA_018970325.1 of Cyanobacteria bacterium REEB446. Classification (GTDB taxonomy): domain Bacteria; phylum Cyanobacteriota; class Vampirovibrionia; order LMEP-6097; family LMEP-6097; genus LMEP-6097. The sequence continues at coordinate 9,227 of JAGWWP010000019.1, forward strand.
GAGTGTTAGAGATTTCGTTTCACGTGTAGGGCGTGCACTTAAAGATATCCGCACTAATTATGAAATTGGTGAAAAAATTATTCTTAGTACTCATGCAGGGGTAGTAAGGGCCATGCTAATACTTGCTTTAGATATACCTGTTGATAATTTTTTTCGCATAGATGTTCCACTGAGCTCAATTAGTAGAATAGATTGGTCTAATAGCTATGCCGTTGTGAAGTTTTTTTCACTCAGTGTTACTTCTAAGTCTTAAGGTGCGTGGAGCCGAACGAACAAGTTCAAGGCTGAGGACGACGAAAACGCAGAAATTGGAGTTCAGCTCCACGTCCTTAACTAGAATTTAATTTCAGTTTGTTAATAGAATAATAGTTCATCAAGTTGGGGAGTGGTTTAATTACCCTCAGTCACCTAGTAGCTTTCCCTTGAGCTACAGTTATCCTTCTTCCAACAACCTATTTTAAGGAGGCTACTAGGGACTTGATGATTATTTAAGTTATAATTTTTTAGTGAATACGATATTTTCTATTTCAATAGGAGCTGTTCTGGGTGCAGTACTCAGGCACTTTATGATGACTGGGATAAGCCGCATCTGGGTGCAGAGCTATCCTTTAGCCACCTTAATTGTAAATGTTTTAGGTTCTTTTATTTTGGGGCTTTTAGTGGAGCTTTTTGCTTTAAAACTTTCTGTTAGTCAAGATTTAAAAGCTATGTTAACGGTGGGATTTCTCAGTTCATTTACGACATTATCAACAGTAGCATTGGAGTTTGCTTTACTCAGCAGCAGAGGACAATTAAGCACAGCATTTCTGTATGTCACTCTAACTATGTTACTTTCGGTGGGAGCAGTGTTTTTGGGATTTTATTTAATTAGAAATTTTTAATCGATTATCTTTTAAATTTAAAATACTAAATTTATTAGCACGAGTTTTAGGTGCTAAGGCTAGAACATAGTTTAGTTCATCGTTAGAAATATCTATTTCTTGAAAACTCTTGGGTAACTTGAGTAAATTAAAAAGTTCCTCGAAATTTATTATCCTTTCAGGGGATTGATTTATTTTTTTTAAAACTTCAAGCTGCTGTGGATAAACGAAGTAACTCGCTATTGCCACTTGAATTCCGTGAGCAGCTTTAACACCGTGACCATAAATGGCATCTATGGCATGGGAGATCATATGTTCACTACCAGAACAGGGGCTTGAATTATTTGCATAATACATTGCCATGCCTGATAATACTAGGGATCTAATAAACTGTCTTAAAAATTTTGTGCTGTAAAGAAGCTCTAGATTAGGTTTCATCGATTCTGCCACAGATCCATCATTTGATCGCGAGGCATAAATTAAATCTATTAATTCTATGGAACCCTGATATGCAAGATTAATCGCTTCTTGGCACTGCTCGCGAACTCCAATTTCTGCGTTTTCGTCTTTAAAGGCTTGGCTGATATAGCAATCATTAATGGCTGTGAAGTTTGCGATTAAATCTCCAATACCTGCTTGAATACTGATTAAGGGTGCTTTTTCTAGGGTATTTAAAGAAATCATCAGATGCTCTGGCATTTTGCTACCAAGGCTGAAGCCTGCTATTACTGATATAGGTGAAAAAATTCCATCATGTGCAGCATTACTAGGTATGGAGATAAAAGTCCGACCAGTTCTAAAAGATAGATATTTAGCGAAATCTAAGATTTTCCCTCCACCTATGCCGATTATCGGAGATTGAGATTTAAGGTATTCTTGAGCTAAATCATTTCTAATAGACTCTTTATTAATTTCAGGAGCGATAATAAGCTCTGAATCAATTAATATAGATTTGCACTGCTTAAATATCTCTTCACCAAGCTCTCTGTAGCTATTTGCACCACAGATAAATAAAGGGTCTTGGTATTGATAATTCTTGAGGATTTGAATTAATTTGCTAGATAGATCTATAGTTTTATCGAAAAAAATTACAGACTCTGGGATGTCATATTTACGCATTCTAGTTTCTGGGCTCTTTTTAAATCTTCTAATGTATCTACTTCAGTCCAAGCATAAGCTTGAGTGGATTCGAGGCTAAGATTGATGTTTTCTAAAATTTGGTCAAGAGCGTATTCATAGTGTCTCTTCACATCATTATTTGAAATCAGTTCAGAGAGCTTCTCTGCATAAGTAGCTCTGTCTTTGCTGCATATATGCATAATGCCGATATATTCACCGTGCGAGCTTTCGTTGTCTAGGCTTTTGCTGATTCTTTTAATTCTTTTATTTTCACTGATGACTTTCATATCTTCGTCTATGAGAGGCTTTGAGTCATCTACGATCAAGAAGCTTTTTTCATTTCTTAGTCTCTTTATGGCTATTTCTAGGATTCTTGTATCAAAAACTATATCTGAGTTAAAGACTAAAGTATCATCACCAAGAAGTTCTTGAATTAAATGAACAGAGTATATATTATCTTTATTTTCAAAATCATCATTTAATAAAAATTTCAACTTTAGTTCTTTTAATTGAGGAATTATGTTTTCTGCAAAGGCTTGAGTCTTTTCTGCGGCATATCCTATAACTAAAGTCGCTTCAGTAAAGCCTTTTTGATCAAGAATTTTTAGCATTCGAGACAGGATAGAATCTTCATCATTGATTTTCAGGCAGGTTTTAGGTAATTCTTTGGTTAGTTCTTTTAGTCTAGATGATTTACCAGCAGACAGTATAATAGCTTTCACGCTGATGATTATAGCAATTTTGGGGGATGCCTTAATCACAGCTCTATTTGTGGTATAAATAGAGAGTATTTATTGCCTGAAATACTTTCCACGATGTCAGATAGCAAGATAGATATAAAATCTCTAGAAATAACTTCAGAAACCACGACAAGAGGGGCTGATATTGCTAAGTTTATGCCTTTAGTGGAAATGATCGCAAGGAAGGAATTCGGCTCTAAGCGATATCAAAATATTTTTTCTTTTGATGAATTGGTAAACACAGGTTTAATAGCCGTTCATAATCTCATAGAACAGGCTAAGACTAAAGTAGATACTAAATATAATTCTAGCTATATCGCACAGTCAGTGAAATGGGCTATCACTGATGAATTAAGAAAACGTCAATCTTGGTATGGAGTAAAAAGAACCGCTCCATCAGTGGAAGAGGCAGGTGCAAGTAAGCGAGAGAAAGAGTTTGACGAAACTGAAACGATTGAGATTAAGACCTTAGATGATGCTCGTAAAGCGGTTTTTGAAGTTATTATGTCTGTTGAAAGTATGGAGGAGGATTTAGGTTTCTCTCCAGCTTCTGATTCTCAAGATCACTTAGACAGGTTAGAACTTTTAGCTATTAAGCAGAGCTTAATGAAATCTATATCTAAGTTACCAGATAATCTGAAGCAAGTTGTTAACATGAGATTTTACGAAAACTATTCAGGAAATGAAGTCGCAGAGAAATTAGGGGTGACCCCTTCTCGTGTGTCTCATATGATTAAAGAGGCTGTAAAGAAGCTAAAAGTTTCCATGATAGCTGAAGGTTATAACGACTAGTTCCAGATGGTCATTAAATAAGGAATAAGAAATAAGGCTAGGATATTACTGATCATTACGGCAATAGATATCTTGTCAGTATTGAGCTTTAAGCTAGAAGCGATTACGATTGCATTAGCTGGAATAGGTGTCAGAGATAAAAGCATTAAAACCTTATAGGTAAAGCTGTTAAAGATCTGAAATGTATGCTGATCAATAATGATAAAACAGTAGGTTAGTAGAGGAAAGAGTATGAATTTAGAAAAAAGACTGAGTAGCAAAAAGATACTTGTGTCTTTGTCTAGCTTAATCTTCTTTATCTGAGCTAATCCTAGCCCTACTATTAACATGCCTAAGATACTGTAGGCGCCAGTGAAATTATCTGTGATTTTGAAAATGCCTTTAGCAAAGGCGTTTAAATTATTTAGATCGATGTAATCTTTTAGCCAGAATGCAAGAGCGACAGCGTAAAGATTAGGTACTAGTAGTGTTTTTTTTAGGCTTTGATTGAAGCTATGTTTTCCATTCGCTGTGATAAAGAACCCAGCAGAGTTCTGGAAAATAATTATTCCTAGCATTCCCATTATTAAGGTTCCTAGAGCTTGTTCACCAAAAATAGCTAAGCCAACGGGTAACCCAAAGTAGCCCATATTGCCAGAACTGGCACAGAGGGCTAAAAGGTTTTTATTGAAATTTTTCCACAGTAAGGAGCCTACTCCTAGAGCAAGTAAGGCAAGTATGCAGCAAATTAAAAATACGACTAAAGCAATATTTAAGCTAGATAGAGGAATTCTGTCTTTGATAATGCCATTGAAAAACACTATCGGTGCAACTACATATATGATCATTAAAGATATGCTTTTTCTCTCTATCTCTAGAAAACGACCAGCGATATAACCAAGTAATATAACTAGATATAGAGGTAGTATTTTTAAAAGTATGTTTTGGAAGGGAGCTAATTCAAGCATTTTTCATGGAATCTTTTAATAAGTTTCTTGTAACGAGTACTCTCCTATTGTATTATTTATGCTTGTGATTAGACCTAAAAAAATCATTCTTGCAAATCCACGAGGCTTTTGTGCAGGGGTTGATAGAGCTATTGAGATTGTAGATATTGCTTTAAAGCTTTATCCCGCCCCAATTTACGTAAGACATGAGATTGTTCATAATCATCATGTCGTAAATGATTTTAAGAATAGGGGAGTCATTTTCATTGAGGAATTAGATGAAGTACCAGATTCAGCTAAGTTAATTTTTTCAGCTCATGGTACTGATCCAGCTGTTATAGAAAAAGCTAAAGCTAGAGGTATTAGTTTTATTGATGCGGTTTGTCCACTTGTGACTAAGGTTCATAAAGAAATTTTAAAAGCAGTATCCTTAAACAAGAAAATAATTTATGTAGGACATCGTGGTCATCAAGAAGTGGTGGGGGCTATGGGCTATGCTAAGGAAGATATTTTTCTAGTAGAGGATTTACTTGATATAGAAGAACTTAAATCTTTCATTAAAAAAGATGAAGAGCTGATCTTAGCAACACAAACAACTTTATCTTTAGATGATACGAAGGCACTGGTGGATGCTCTTCAATCATATTTTACTAAGATTGAATTCCCGAAAGCTGATGATATTTGTTATGCTACTCAAAACAGGCAAGACGCTGTCAAGGAGCTTATTCACAACTGTGACCATTTACTAGTTATAGGCAGTAAAAATTCGTCGAATACTCTTAGATTAGTTGAGCTTGCTCAAAAGCACTCAATACCAGCTAATTTAGTTCCAGATCCAGAAGAATTTGATTTAGCAGCTATGATTCCTGATTTAGAAAATAAGGTTATCGGGATAAGTTCAGGTGCTTCTGCACCAGAGAGGCTTATTGATATTTTAATATCTAAATTATTGGGAGACCCACTGTACCAAAATTCCAGAGACTTTAGTGATAGCGATTATGCTAAGAATTCGCTTGTCGAAGTTTTAAGTGTAATAGAGGAGAAGACCTATTTTAAGCTGCCAGCTGATTTGCAGCTTAGCTAGAGAATAAGAATAATGCCTTTTTTTTCCATAACTTTTCTGTTAATTATTTCAAGCCTTGCTTTGCTTTATGCAAAATTCCCACAGATTTTCCCTTGTAATCCTTTCTTGATAGATAGTTCTCAGATACTTGCTTCACCAAGTTCGATACATCTTGCTGGTACAGATGCTCTTGGTAGAGATTTATTTACGAGATTAATTTTAGGCGCTCAAACTAGCCTGATGATAGCTTTCTTGACGGCCATCATTGCTCTGTTTATCGGTGTTTTTATCGCAGTAGTTGCGGCTTATATTGGTGGTTGGGTGGATTCTTTAATTCTCAGGTTTATTGATTTAATTTATTCATTACCAGATTTATTGATATTAAGTATTATTGGATTATGTTTTTCTCGTTCTAGTACTGCGATTGTAATTGGTCTTGCCTGTATTAATTGGATGGAGATAGCCAGAATTACTCGGGCTGAATTGCTTAAATTAAAAAAAGAAGAATTTATTCTTGCAAGTAAATTAATAGGCTTAAGCCACCAGCAGATTATTATTAAGCATTTGTTGCCTAATGTTTCATCCTTAATTCTTGTATCACTAGGGTTTACTTTGCCGCGTGCGATACTATCTGAAAGTACACTTAGCTTCATTGGCCTAGGCTTATCGCCACCAAACACTAGCTGGGGCACTTTAGCTGGTGATGCTTTCCAGTATTTAAGAACAGATCCTCACCTGCTTTTCTTCCCAGCTATTTTAATATTCTTAACAAGTTTTTCTTTTAATAGAATTTCAGAAGCTTTCTCTAAAAAAATTTCAGGGGCTTAATCAACTCCAATTTAGAAGAACATTGTAAAGGTTTTTAATTAAGTCTTTTGTATAAGTTCCTTGATAAACATTACCCGTGAAGAGACCATTAATTTGTTTAATAATATCTTTTTCGGTTTGATCAATCTTATCAAAATTATTCATAATGTTGGGAAATTTACTGGTCATTATGTGCCTCAATTTCTCTGGTGGAGCATCTGCTATATTAAGACGACTTTTAAGAAAAGTCAGACGCATTCTTGTTAAAAATTCATCAATCTCTTTACCCATAGGGCTCTTCTTATTTTCCTCATTAAGTTCGATGTTCATCGATAAATATACATCTTCGCGAATCTTTTCATACTGAGTTCTGCTATCAAGACTGTTCTCCAAGCCATTCGGTAATTTACCAATTAGTCCAGACTTATGTAATGTTTGAGACAGAAAGGTAAGATTCCTTGCGTGCTCTTTAAGTTGAGAGCTTATATCCTTAAATCCGTTGGCTAAGACCAGTTCTATTTCATCTAGTCTTGAGTGGATTTTCTCAAGAGTTGCGATTGATTCTGAATTCATGTGTGCTATTCTGCCTTTTACCTATAATAGCCAAATACCCATACTCCTCAGTCTTATGTAGCCATTCAAATGAATGACTTATATATTATCTTCATTATTCAAAGCAAGATAACATCCCGACGTGGATACAAAGCCCCCCAATAGTGTTATCATTTTAACTAGGTTATGTTAAGAATTGATAAACGTTCTTATAGATCTAATCAGGGTCTAACTTTAGTTGAATTAATGGTGGTAGTTATCATCATCGGTATCTTAGCTACCATAGCTATACCTAATTTAATGGAAGCTCAAGATAAGGCAAAGAACGCTCAAATAATAGCTTCTGTTCAGGCTCTCGCTTCTAATATACAAATCTCTTCTGTTGATACAGGTGGAATCATTCCAGAGTCATCTTTTGATCTAGATGAATTAGGAACTACCAAAAAAATTATTAATCCCTTTACTAAAGAACCTGTTGAACTTATCGACGGGATAGTCGATCCAGAGCAGGATCCACCAGGTACTCTAGGCTATGAGCCTAATGTTACATTAGCTAAGCCTTTTAGAGCTGGTCTGGATGAGGCACCAGAGTTAGAACCGATGATGGGGGCTTTCGTAGTGACAGGTATCGGTATCGTGAAAGGGAAACCTAGTATAGTAGTGGCTTTAGACAATGGTTAAGACAGAAGATAATATAGAGAGTTCTAATTTACGTGAACAAAGATTAGGTAAATTAGAAAAAATAGAACAAAGTGGCATAGATCCATATCCCTATGAATTTCAGAGATCTCATACCTCTGAGCAGTTACGTGAGAAGTTTTCAGCACTTCCAGATGGTGAAAAAAGTGATTTTATTGCGACTGTTTGTGGGCGTGTTCATAATCAAAGAAATGACTGGATGTTTATCGATCTTTATGATGAAGATGGTAAGTTACAACTGTTTTCTGACGTCGATACCAGATCAGAAGAGTTAAAATCCTTATTTCATCTTTTGGATAAAGGTGATTATATAGGTGCTACTGGATTAATTCGTAGAACGCCTCGCGGTGAGCTTACCTTAGATGTTCAGTCAGTGACTGTTCTTGCTAAGAGTTTACAGCCATTACCAGAAATTATTGAAGGTAAAAGACGTAGGCTTGGTATCGCAGATGTGGAAACTAGATATAGACAGAGATATATAGACCTTATCGTGAATCCTGAATCTAAAGAACGCCTGAGAAAGCGTGCTTTGATGATACATGAAATTAGGAATTTTCTAAATAATCAAGGTTTTATTGAGATAGAGACACCGATTCTTGGTACTGAAGCTGGCGGTGCAGCAGCGAAGCCATTCGTAACTCATCATAACGCTCTTGGCATGGATATGTATTTAAGAATAGCGACTGAGCTCCATCTGAAAAGACTGTCGGTGGGCGGCTTTGAGCGAGTCTACGAGATAGGTCGTATCTTTAGAAATGAAGGTATTAGTATTAAGCATAATCCAGAGTTTACTAGTATTGAGCTCTATCAGGCTTATACAGATGTTTTCGGTATGATGGATTTAACTGAGAATCTTTTGAGGCATGTTTGTTTAAAAATAGTAGGGAAATTAGATTTCGAATATCAAGGTGAGCCTATTAATTTTACAGAACCTTTTCAGAGAATATCGATGCAGGATGCTGTTGAGAAGGTTACAGGTAAGCGCCTTTCTGGCATTGCTTTAAATGATGCTTTTGAGGAGCATGTAGAAGCTACTTTAATTCAGCCTACTTTTATTTATGATTATCCTGTAGAAATTTCTCCTTTAGCTAAAAAACATCGTGATCCAGAATTACGTGATCAGGGCTTTGTGGAAAGATTTGAGCTGTTTATTTATGGTAGAGAAACCGCGAATGCTTTCTCAGAGCTTACTGACCCTCGTGATCAAAGAGAGAGATTCCTTGAACAAGCTAAACAAAAAGAAGCTGGTAATGAAGAGGCACATGTCTTTGATGCAGATTTCATTACTGCTCTTGAGTATGGTTTACCGCCTACTGGTGGTATGGGTTTAGGCATAGATAGGCTGGCGATGTTTTTAACGGATGCTGCTTCTATAAGGGATGTAATCGCATTCCCGACTATGAAGCCGTTGCATTGAAAATCTAATCTTTTTCTCTAAAACTAGTGTTTTAAATTTATGACTATAACTCAATTACCTAAATATTTTGGCAAGTTTGGGGGACAGTTCGTTCCAGAAACTTTAATGCCAGCTTTAGAGGAATTCGAGGCAGCTTTTTTAAAGTATGCTGATGCTGATGAATTCAAGTCTGAGCTGAGCTTCTATTTAACTGATTATGTAGGTAGGGCTACCCCGCTGTATTTTGCGGCTAGATTAACTCAGTATTATGGCAAGGCAAAAATATATTTAAAACGTGAGGATCTAAATCATACTGGGGCACATAAGATTAATAATGCTATCGCTCAAGCTCTCTTAGCTAAAAGGATTGGTAAGACTAAGGTTATAGCGGAAACAGGAGCGGGGCAGCATGGAGTGGCGACAGCGACAGCTTGTGCTTTGCTTGGACTTGAATGTAAAGTCTTTATGGGAGCTGAGGATATAAAACGCCAAGCACCCAATGTAAAACGGATGAAATTACTGGGTGCTGAAGTGATTCCTGTAACGGCTGGAACTGCGACCCTTAAGGATGCGACTTCTGAAGCGATTAGATACTGGGTCACGAATGTTTCAGACACGCATTATATTATAGGGAGTGCAGTAGGCCCTCATCCGTACCCGACTATAGTTAGAAATTTTCAACGTATCATTGGTGATGAAGCGAAAGCACAGATATTAGAGAAAGAAAATCGCCTATCAGATTATGTTTTAGCTTGTGTGGGAGGCGGCTCCAATGCGATTGGGATTTTTTATCCTTTCGTCGAGGAAAAGCTTAAAGGCAAGAAAATTTCTCTAATCGGTGTAGAAGCTGCCGGGAAAGGTGTAGATACTTCTCTGCACTCCGCAACTATGGTTCAAGGTAAACCAGGTGTTTTACATGGTTCTTTAAGTTATTTATTGCAGGATGAATTTGGGCAGATTCAAGAAGCTCACAGTGTCTCTGCTGGATTAGATTACCCAGGGGTTGGGCCAGAGCATGCTTACTTTAAAGATGAAAATTTAGTGAATTATGTCGCGGTTACTGATGATGAAGCTTTAAAAGCTTTTCGCTTAGTCGCTAAATTAGAAGGTATTATTCCAGCTCTTGAAACAGCTCATGCCTTTGCTTATTTAGAAACATTGATGCCTAATACCTCTCCAGAAGAGATTCTTATATTAAATCTTTCGGGACGAGGGGATAAGGATTTAGCAGTTTTTGATTAACAGAGGTGGCTGTGCATTAAGCGATATTATTTCCCTTTCTTACTTGAATGTGGTAAAAAACTAGTATGCAGCTTTTTTCTTTTCTATCTTTATTAATAGTTTTAAGTTTTTACAATAATGCCCTCGCTTTCGATATTAAGCAAGCTGCGCCAGTGCAAGCACCGATTGCTCAGGCACAGCCTAAAGCAGCAGCTGTGAATATAGATGCTCTACCACTATCTATGACTCTTAAAAAAACAGCTGTGCAGCAGGGACAGTATTTTGAAGTAGATATTACAGGTGCTGAGAAAAACCCTCTTGTGTGGTTTAATTCAGAGTCTTTTCTGGCTTTTAAAGTAGGGGATAAAGCTTATAAGGCTTTAGTTCCAGTTGAAAATTTAACTAAGCCAGGCAGTTACGTTATTCTTGCAAGAACCGGAGGCTGGGAAGAAAGAATTCCAGTCAAGGTTTTAGATAATCGTAAGCCTATACAGTATATTTATTTAGATCCAGATAAAAGCTCTTTAGAAGCGACTAATAAAGAGATTAATGAGATCAGCAGTGCTTTTAGACTAAAGACTGAAGAAAAATATGCACAGGGTAAATTTTCATACCCTTCTACAGCAGTTAAATCAAGTCCATTTGGCGTGAAACGCTCTTACAATAAAGCACCTGTAGATAGCTATCATAAAGGCTTAGATTTCGCTGGTAAAATGGGAAGCCCTGTCTTCGCTCCAGCTGACGGTAAAGTCGCTTTAACTGGTTTGGAGAAAGATGGCTTTCAAGTTCATGGTAATACAATTCTTATAGACCACGGTCACGCACTGAGTTCTATCTATCTTCATTTAAGTAAGATAGACGTAAAGAAAGGTGACATGGTAACTAAGGGACAGAAGATTGGAGAGGTGGGGCATACTGGCATTTCGACAGGTCCACATTTGCACTGGGGGACTTATCTCTATGGAACTAGTGTTGATCCAGAGCTCTTTGTTAAAGGGGACTGAAAAGTGGGAGGCTATTAAACCATGCTTCGCTACACCCCAAGCCCTATAGCTTGGGTCCCCAAGTTTCGCTCTTCATGGCTTAATAGCCTCCTTTTATCCAAAACTCTCGGCGTATTTGTCTAGTAAAGAGCAGATCATTAATTGATAAGGTCTATCAAGCTTTTTGGCTTCATGCTTGAAAAAATCTACACTTTTTTTACTTAACGTTAGAGTTACTTTTACATTATCTTCTTTTAAAACTAAATCCTCTGGTCTTGGGAGGAAGTCCTTGATTACTTTTGCATTAATTATTTCGTTAGAATATTTAATTTTTTCTGTTTTCTTTTTCATAAATTTTTTTGCCTTATCTTTTAAATCATTCCATTCAAATTGCATTTAATAAATTATATTGAATGCAAGATAAGCCATACAAATATATGGTTACTTTACCATTGGGTAAACGGTTTTTCCTGTTCTCTTGATCTCTCTAATAAAGTCTGGATCTATTAAATCTTCTGAATAGTAAGTTTGCGACGGAAAAGCCAAAAGCTGTAAGTAAGGTTCAAAAAGTTTGACTTGTTTTTTGATTCTTAAAGCATTTGAGCAAACCGATTTACTAATTTCAAGGTCTGGAGAAATAACTGCTATATCAACATCGCTGAGCTCATTCTCTGTTCCTTTAGCGTAAGAGCCAAAAAGAATAATTTCATCAACATTAAAACCCTCAGTCACAAAGGAGATGACTTTATCGATGAGTTCTTTTAACTCTAGTTCAGTTTTTTTTCTAACCATGAAAATATTCTCCTTGTTTCTTTTAATATAAGAGCAGTTTTATCTTCAGAAATATCTAGCTATTTTAAGCCAATTCTCTGATTTATTGTTCACTACTTAGCTCCAGTAAATGCTTTAACGCATCAAATAATATTTTAAATGAAGCAAAGTCTTCTGGTGGGAGGGTTTGAATTGTTTCAGTTGCGAATTTGGTTTTGCTTCCATCATTAATATAAAATATACTTTCATCATACGCTTCTCCCTTTAATTTATATTTTTCCAGAATCATGTCGTTAAAATAGTGTTCTATTACTAACTTTTTTTTAGCTTTTGCGCCTTCGCAAACATAATTTTTTCTATGATCTGGGCATGGCAATAATAAGCCAAAAACATCTTTATCAGGGTATTTACAGTAGGAAAAATTAGAAATTTTAGTCAAATTAAATTTATTCTTCTTAAGATTAACCATTTCGCGATTGCCCTCATAATCATTGTCAAATAGACCAATAATATGATTCTCATTAAATCTTAGAGAGTAGCTAAGTAATGAAGTAATATGATTAGCACCTCCTTCTCTTTTTTGATCACCATCATCGGTATTTACTTTATCTGGATAAATACCCGCATCATGAATCTCAAAAGGCATCTCTTTATTTAGATAAAGCTTTTCCCAAGCAGTTTCTATAATTTTTTTATCCGTTTTACCTTCTGTAATAACTAGAGGTTTATTAGTTTTTCTAAAATTATCAATATTAAAAGCAGCCTCTATAAACATTTCACCATCACATCTCTCAAATAAAGGGTTTTTATCTACTATGATTTTTCCTGTATCGTCTTTTTTTAAAACGATAACCTTATCTGTTTTAAGGTTAGCTTCATGGATTATAAATGGAGAGTGGGTCGCCATAAAAATTTGTGATGTTTGCTTTTTATCAGCATTTGATACCAAGCCTTTATAAAAATTCAAGATTTTTTTCTGCCAGCGAGGGTGCATGCTGATTTCAGGCTCATCTATTAAGCAAGCAATAGTAGGATTAGTTTTATTATTTGGATCTTGATGCTTCGCAAATTCTCTTAAAAAGTAAACACCTTTAAAAATAATCTGCTTTTCACCTGAACTGAGATTTTCTAGGAAAATTTCAGCATCTTTTAAGTGCTTTGATGTAAAAACTACGTCCCAAGATGAATAGTTCTGACGAATCTCTTTAAAGTCTTTATCTAAGTCCATTCTGTTAAAAACTTCCGTGAAGATATTTGGGGTTGGTTCGTTTTTTTTATGAAAAGTTTCTAAAGTTATATTTTTATCTGTTTCCTCTTTTATAGACTTCATAAGCTTTATGCCGTCTGCAACAGCAAGAGTGATGAATGGCTTGTGCATCAGAAGAGTTAGGATAAAGACTTTGCTTATTAGATGATGAAAGATTTTCAACAGCTTTAGTTTTAATATCAAAATCTGACTTTATTAGGAGCGTTTTAATATTCCAGAGAATAGACATTCTTTCAGTATCTTGGGCGTTTATTTCGTGCTTATCTTTTCCATTCTCACTTAAGTCTTGTCCATTAAATAGGATTCGATCATCTTTTATACTTATGCTACAGCTTTCTAATGCCATTCTGCGATTCTGCTCAGCTTCTGATAGATTGGAGTCCATGCTAGCTCCTACTTGAGAGGATTCTAATAATGAAACGAGTTCGGGAGTCTCCCACAAGTCAGATAATTCTACTTCGATATTGTAGGAACAGAGCCTAATAGGAGATTTTCCTCTTAATACGTCATGGAATTTGCCTTTCCTATCAGTAGGACTCCAAGACTTGGGGTCTCCTAAAATCTCAAAAAAATCACTGATAACCTTTAATACAGTTGTCTTGCCTGAGCCATTCTCCCCAGCAATGATAACATTGTCAGCAACCCTATCTCCGATAGTAAAATCCAGCTCTAAATCCCCAAGCATACGATGATCTTTTAACTTTAAAGACTTTATCCTCACGCCTAAAAATTCTATCACCCCCGAACGGACGCAGGGTAGTTTATGGGACTGCTCGCAAACGTACAAGTTCAAGGCTGAGGAGGACGAATGACCGCAGTGTACTTAACGTACATGAGGATCATGAGGACGACGAAAACGCAGAAATTGAAGTTTGAGAGCAGTCCCAACGCAGTGTGGGGCGAGTGAGAGAAGCTACCTAAACCACCCTGCTAAACCCCTTTTTGGTTTTCCGAATAAACCTTAGCCACCAGCGACATAAGGAAAGTATTCACCAGCAGTGAAGTTCCACCATAACTGAGGAAAGGCAGTGGTACACCAGTAATCGGCATCAGGCTTAGGTTCATACCAATATTAACGAAGATATGAAAAATAAACATCGAAAAAATGCCTATGCCTAATAGCGAATGGAATTTATTATCAGAATTTCTGGCTCTTATAATAATTTGAATACAGAGTAGAGCGTAAAGAAAAATTACACAACCAGTACCGATAAAACCAAGTTCCTCACCGACTAGTGAGAATATAAAGTCAGTATGCTGTTCCGGGACGAAACTACCTTGAGATAAATCTCCAGATCTAAGTCCAGTACCGATAAATCCGCCATTGCCAATAGCATAGAGACTTTGAATAATATGATAACCTGCACCAAGCGGGTCTGAGTAAGGGTCCAGGAATATAGTTAATCTCTTCTGTTGATAATCCTTTAATAGTCCCCAGATCGATGGTCTGTATAAAATCGCCAGAAATTCAACGAAGAGTAACATCATAGTTATTAAAGTCTTAGAGGGTGATGACCAGACTTTATAGTGAAAAATTATTAAGACGGTAAAAAATATCAGAAAAATTAAAGCTGGAACTGTTATGACTAGATCGATATAGGTATTATGATAATCGATGATTTTATAGCCAAGTGATGAGCATATGGCGCATATAATTGGTGAGCAAATAGTTAAAAGCTGAATTAATTTAGCTCCAGCCCAAAAAAGCATACCAAAAGTTATAGCTATGTAAACGAGTGTGGTACCAAGATCTGGTTGAATTAATACTAATAGTGACGGTAAGGCAATATAAGCAAAGACTTTCACTATATCAAAATAAGTGCGAATCTCTTTCTGTGAAAGAATTTTTGCTAAGAAAATAATGAGACAAATTTTCGCAAGTTCGCTTGGCTGAACACTAATAGGGCCTATCATTAACCATCTCTGCGAGCCGAGTTGAGTAGTTCCAAAAAATTTAAGTATGATCAAAAGACCTATGTTAAGCCAATAGATTAAATTTGCACTGCGTTTATAAAACTCAAGGGAGCAAAAATTATAAGTAAAATAAACTACGATTAAACTAATCGGAATATAAATTAACTGTTTTAAAAAAAACTTCCCTCCAGCAGAGCTAGAAAGGGCAGTTAAGCCAAATACAAGGATTAAGCTTACGTTTATAATTAACAGTCTATCGATGAGTCTCAAGGTCTAATTATTACAATCTAGCATTATTCAGATATAGTTCCATTATGCTTCAAGTTAATTTAGAAAATTATAAAATGAACCTCGAATTTTGGGAGGCTGCATGGCAAAGAGTTAGTAAAGCTGTGTATACTCCGCCTAATCTTGAGTATATAAAAAATATAATTCCAGATTTAAAAAAATATCCAATAACAAAAATTCTTGATTTAGCTTGCGGCTCTGGTTGGTTATCTTTTATGTTAGCGGAGGCTGGTTTTCAAGTGCGCGGTGTGGATACTTCAGAGGCGGCAATTAAGCTTGCGAAGAAGGGCAACGCAGTGAATGTAGACGAGGGCAACAAAAACGCTGAAATTGGAGTTCGGGAACAGTGCCTAGATGTGGAATTTTATTGTGCGGACATACTGGATATGGATTTAACAGAGAAGGATTTTGATTGTGTAATCATGAATGCTTGTCTTGAGCATTTTGATTTAGCTAGTGCTACTCAATTGTTAGCTAATTTAAAAAAGCATTTAAAGCCTAAAGCATATATTTATGGTGTTTTTGATATGGTGGCGACTAGTAATAAGGGTGAGTTTATATGCTTCGATGATGGTACACGTCAATATTTAGATCCTATGCGGAAGGGCATGTATCTCAGAAACTATTCAGATGAGGACTTAGCGAAGTTATTTACAGAAGCAGGTTTTAAGCAGCTCAGTTATACGACAGTGGATAATGGCAGTCGAGTAGTAGTTTTAGAGTATGTCTGAGGCTAGCCACGCGACGATAGTCCCCTTAAGCTCTTGCTCCGTGCTAGATAGTTCTTGACTTAGTTTTCTGTCACTAGCTTTAGCCATGGCTTGAACTGGTCTTAGATCATAGACATAACGATCATTGTCACGAGAACAGTTATGGGTATACTGGCTGAGGTAAAAATTACAGGTTTTAACTGCAACTGCATCATCACTAGAAAGCCCGAACCCTCTGCATAAAAGAGGTCTAGCATGATAGATAGAACACCTACCTTCGACAAGAAAGGGGCAGGAATATTTATAGTTAAAGGGATTTTCTAATCCCTTCTCTTTGTTTTCAGAGATAGTCGTATCTATAATGGGCATTACTTCACCAAAGAGTTTTTTATGTTCTTCCTGAATACCTTTGGCTTTTTCTATCACTCCAGCTATTGGATAATTATTTTCTTTAATCCAGTTAAGCAGGAATTTATATTCAGTAAGGCTCATATGTGGTGAGGTGTAGTTACAACAATCCTCACATTTATGATAACCACAAGTATCTTTATAAATGCCTGTATATTCAATTACCTTATCCTGTGCTGCATCACAGTCATTTAAAATTTCATTCCAATTTTCTAAAACCAGGTCAGATGGAAAAGTTCTTGCGTTCTTGACTGTGCGGATTTCTGGAGGCAGTGTGGTAACTATATCTGCGGGCATAGCTTTTCTATATTCGAGCAGGTATTGTTCTGCAAGAGCTTCATTCTTCTTCTTTCTGTAGAAGAAAGCGAGCAGCCTTATCTTTTCAGCGTTTTGTCTTTCTTCAATATTCTCTATGCCTTCGCAAAAATCTATAAATTTAAAATTGAGCAATTCCTGTTCAGTGAGATCAAAACTCTCTTCAATATTTTCTTTTAATATATATTCAGCATAGTAGAAAACTATGTCTGGGATTAACTCTTTTAGTGCAAATAGATTTAGAGATTCTAGTTTTCTTTGTATCTTTTCAGAAAAACGTATATTTTTAAGTAGGATGAGAATGCTTGTAATTACCTTGGCCATGCCCTGAGAGAGGCGTTTTTTAGTAAAATTACTAGCAGATTTAGAGAAGAAATGATTCTCTGTAAGTGGTTTATCTGATAGAAGTAATACGAAAGACTGTAAAGCTTTAATTTCTTTCTCTGCAAGTAGATCTGGTCTTTCTTGGATTTTTAATTCAAACTCTTCAAATTTTTCAAAAGCAAGTAATTGTAAAAAACGTCTGAACCCTGAAGAATACTGCTGCCTATATTTTTTATCTTCCTCAATACAGATCTGATAATAGTCTTTAAACTTACTCCTATCGAAACTTTGACATCCAGAACTTTCTGCTTTGATGAGATCAAGTGACTCCATATAATATATTATTCCTCATAAGCTTGGCCATTGGGCCATTTACTTGTAATATAGAATCGTATGCCTAATTACTGTACAGTCTGTGGTGTCAAGTTGACCGCAAAAAATAAAATCTCCTATAGACCTAGTTCTTGCCGTGATTGTGAGCTTGAAAGAAAGAGATTATATTCTTTAAAAAGAAAGATCCAAAATGAATTAGAAGAAAAAGCTTCTAAGGCTGCGAAGCCTGCTAGCAAAGCTTCTGTTAAAGGTGTGAAGCCAACATCTAAAGTAGTGAAACCTACTAGTAAAGCTACAAAAGAAGTGGTACTTAAGCCCAAATTAACTAAGGTAGAAGAATCTAAATCTACGAAAGCGAAAAAAACTCCAGAAACTAAAAATAAAAAAATACAGCAACCAGTAGTAATAGAGCCAAAAGCAAAGACGGTCAAATTAGAGAAAAAGCTTACTGCTAAGAAGAAACCGACTAATTCATCAACTAAGGTTGTAGCCATTACTAAAGCAGAATCTTTAACGGCTAAGAAAAAGATAGCGAAAGGTGTTAAAGATGAGGATATTGATGAAAGTGTGTTGATAGAGGATTCAGACATTGAAATTGTTGAAACCCCAGTAGTTGTGAAAGCTAAATCCGGTTCAGCTCCTATCGTTATACCTAGTTACATAAAGGAAGCTGCGAAGATTAAAGTCAAGAAAAGACGTTTAGGTAAGCTGCCTTCAGTTAAGTCTAAAAATGTTTCTAGCTTAAATAGTGATTCTCAATCAGAAGATGTAAGCTCAGTTTTTGCTTTAGGTAAAAATTTAACCGAAGAAGATTTACTTAGAGCTCCTTCTAATACACCTTGGGAGAGTTCTAGTTTCAAAATAGTCGATGGTTCATTCGTGGAGCATGGTGCTGAAGATCAAGATGAGGCTAAGGGACCTAGTCCTGAAGAGATTAAAAATATAATCGAGAAGATCCGTCTTGAACATAAAACGAGAAGGGGATAAGTTGAAGAGAGTAATTCACTTCTGTTTAATAATTGTTTTAATTACAGCTACCTTTATAGGAGTTAATGCTGCTGCCCTAGTGAGTTTCTCTGCTCGTAATGTTCCAGTTAGGGATGCTTTCGCTACTTTAGCTCGCATATCTGGTAAAAGTATTACGGTTAGTGGTGAGATTCAAGACAGGCAGCTCATTTCTGTGGTGGAAATTAAAGAGCAACCTTTCAATGAAGCTTTTATGAGCCTAGTCAGAGCTGCTGGTGTGGATTATATAGTTAGAGGTGATAACAACTTTACGATTCTTCGGGCTAATAGTAGATCTGATGTTAAACTCTTTTCTAGTCTAGAATCTAGTGATATAGATTTAACTAAGCCTTTAGAGGAAAGGTTCGCAGACCTTACTTATGATAATGAAGACGTCTCTAATATTTTAAAGGATGTCGCTAATCGTTATGGTGTAGATATTATCCTTACGGCACAGCCGACTGAGAGGGTTACAGTTAAATTAAAGAAGGCTACTTTAAATGACGCTTTAACTCTAGTGCTTTCTGGCAGCCAGTTTAAATTTACGAAATCAGGTGATGCTTATGTGATTTATAACAGTGCTAATAAAAACTTTAGTCTTTATAATGACACGGCTTTCATACCTTTAAATTTTCTTGATGCGGCAGAGGTAATTAAATTATTACCAGATGAGCTTAAGAAGCTCGCTAAATCTAGTGAAAAGCAGAATGCTCTGGTGGCTGATGGTTCAGTGGAAGATATAAAAAAATTAAAAGCATTTATTTTTGCCGTAGATCAGCCTATCCCGCAAGTAGAGCTGGATGTTAAGCTAGTAGAGCTTTCTGAAAGATTTGGGCGAAGTATAAACCCGTATCAGAGGACTTTTGGTTTAGGTAGAATCGGTAGGTTCGCTCCAGATTTATCTACTTCTGCTGCGGACGATGTTATTAGCAGTGGCTTTAATTTAAATTTAGGAGCAGATGAATTTCAGATATTTAATGCTAAACCCACTCTAAATCAGAATTCATCTAATGCTCAGATTAAAGTCAGCCAGAGGCTTCTCGTCACTAGTGGGAAAAGTGCACAGATTAATTTCGATCAAGATGTAAATGTATTATTGAATGCTGCTAGTGGTACTGGTGGTGGTACTAGTATTGCCGTTCAGACACAGCAGATTCAGAGAGTTACAGCTGGTAATTCTTTGAATATTACTCCAATAGTCGGTCATGGTGGTATTATTACGGTTCAAGTCGAAGTTGAAGTTTCAGCTAATGGTGACATCAACCCAACAACAGGTATTCCAGTGAGTACTACGAGGCGTAAGATTAAATCAGAGGTTCAGATACCTAATCATAGAACTATAGTTATTGGTGGAATATTTGATGATCAGAAAACACGTTCAGCTAATAATCAAGTACCCGTGCTGAGTAAGATTCCTGTTATTGGTCAACTTTTTGGTAATAGTTCTAAATCAAAAAATCAAACTGAATTAATGATATTAATCACTCCTCATGTTAAGAATGCAGATAAAGAACAGATACAGCAGTATTTCCCAACTACATAAAGGTCTCAAGATGAAAACTTTTCCTAGATTGTGTTTAATAATGATTTTATGCTTTCTTTTGGCTCCTCAAGAACTTTTGGCTAAATCAATAACAGATAAAAAACGTTTTGAGTTTGTTATTAGAAATTCTTTAAAAAATCCGCTGAAAATTGCTGATTTTAAAATTCAAGATAAGGGTATTAATAAACTTGGTCTTAAAGATGTATCGAATCAATTCTATGTAAAAGTTAAAAACCAGTCACAGAGCAATATTCTTGCATATAAATTAAAAGTAAAAGAATACACTCCGTTTCAGGACGATTCTGTAAAAGAAATTATAATAACTTCTACTAAAAAAATTAAACCGCGTAAGACTGATAAAGCTTATCAGGAACGTATGATTAATTTTCATTTAGAGACTTTATATATTATTGCAGTAGAAGAAGTTTTGTTTGAGGATGGAACCGTCTGGTCTGCTGATAACGGTATAATTAAACCTCAAGGAAATGCTGAAAAATAAAAAACAGTTAAGTATTCACCATGTCAGATGAGATTCTCGATGCTGAGTCTAGTACATTAAATAAAAATCTAGGTCCTATTGATCATTTAAGGCATTTGCTTAAAATAGGCTGGGAAGCTAAAAGCCCATTGATACAGTCATTTATTATAAAATATGGTTTAGAGAGAGAATTAAAGCAAATCTTGGATGACAGGTAATTCAGAAACTAATCTTGAGCTTTTAGAATTTTTTCTAGATTTTCTGAAAACTAAATCTAGAAAGTCTTTGGATGCCATATCTTCCATTAGGCGTGATTTAGAGAAGTTTATTGAATATCTATCTATAAATAAGCTAGAGCTAAATGCTGAATCTATTAGAGGTTATCTAGCTTATCTCCAAGAGAACTATAATTTAAGCACGTATAAAGTTAAGCTATCAAGTTTAAGGCAGTTTACTAAATGGCTAAATTTAGAAGATAACCCTTTCGATGGAAATCTAACTTTAAAAGCCACTCCAAATGAGCCTGCTGAAGATTTTTATACAAAAGCAGAACTTTTAGAAAAATTATCTGAGATTAAAGATCCAATTGAATTACTTTTTTGTGAACTTTTGTTTGAATTATGCTTATCTCCAGCTGAGCTTTTGAAAATAAAAGTTTTAGATTTTAATTTTGCGACAGCCTCATTTAGATTGCGATTTGGAGCTGCTGCCGAAAATGCTGGACTTGGGCTGCGAGAGCCGCCTAAGCTTACCGAAATAAAGTTATCAGATGGTTTAGCGCTGAGATTAAAACAGTTTTTAAAAATGAAAGAAGGACTTAGTTTAGATGCAGTCATCTTTACTGGAATCCCTGAATTAGATTCAGAAGTTAAAATAGCTAAGTTATTAAAGAAGCATGATATTCAGGCTAAGAAATTAAAACGCAGTCGCATAGTACATTTACTTGAAGACGGTTTAAGTATTCAAGCTTTAGAAAATAATTTAGGTATTAAAGTTCCAGCGAACTACTTATCATTAGCTAAAGAGACTAAAGACTATAAACTATTGAAGGCTTTTAAAGAGTTTCATCCACGAGCTTGATAGCATCATTGCCGAACTCCAATTTCTGCATTTTCATCTCAGCTACAGAGTTCTAAAGCTTTTTCCAAGGTTTTAATTTTAGCTTTAAGCTGATCATTTTCTGTTTTAAGAAGATCGTACTGGAGTTTAATGGTTTTACTATCTTTCTGATTAATAAATCCTTTAGGAGTAATGCCTTTAATACCGAAATACTTGCCATAAAGCGTAATCAGTGCAAAAAAAATAGCACCAACCACAAAGCCTATAACTCCACTTATTAAGAGCTCTTCCATAATATTTAAGTCTATCAGGTTTTAAAGGAAGCTAATAACCCTTTCTACTTCAGAAGCGAGGCTGTGATGTACGGGGCAGTTAGTGGCGAATCGCTCTAGTTTCTCTCTCTGTTCGGCTGTGAGTGATTTTGGCATGGTGAACTCTAGGACTATTTTAGATACCATTCTTGGTTTACCTTCAGACATATGCTTTTCAGTTCTACAGCTTAAACCCTCTAAGCTAATACCGTCTCTCTCTGCGACTATCGCCATAGTCGTCATAATACAGCTAGCTAAGGCTGTAACTAAAAGGTCAGTGGGGGAAAATTTTAAACCCTTTCCCATGTTATCGAGTGGAGCATCTGTCTCTATCTCGGAACCAGAACCAGAGTGCATATTCTTAACTCTGAGATCACCAGTATAAGTGCTTTTTACTTCAGTCGGCATATTAGCATTTTACGCTAAGCTCTCTTAATCAGTCAATTAGCCCGTGCTTTATTAAGCTTCATTGAGAGATGATTCAATCTAGCTTGCAAGCTAGTAAAAAATGGGGAGGGCTGATTAATGGTGTTCTTGGCTGTGGAAGAAAAATATGAAAAAGATATAAATAGGCCTATCACATAAGTGCTATAAAACAAAAAAAACTCAGTTTCCTGAATCTCATCTGAAATTTTAAATTTATTTGATAGAGATATTATGCCCAGTTTTGAGGTTTTTTAAACATGTTGGTAAATAAGTTTACAGATTATACTATTAGTAATGATTTTTAGAAAAAGCATCTTAACATCGCTCTCTTTACTTATCTGCCTTATTAGCTTTGGCTGTTCAAATAAAGAAAAGCTAGAATCTGTACTTGATTCCTATGTGGGTTATCCTATATCTTCTCTGAAAAAAACAAATGGGTGAACCAAAGAACATCCAAAAGCTTGATGGTAGTCAAGCTTATGTCTACGGTTTCTCTAGAATGGTCTACGTTCCAGCAAGTACAGTTGCTAGAACGAACTCTGCTTGCCGTAGTTTGACGACCTTAAATACTTACGGCGGTTATTATCAAAACTATTATTGCGTATTAAAATTCTTTGCAAATGGCAGTAAAATTCGTTCTGCTACATATGAAGGTAATTCATGCTTAACCTATGCTAAGCACCGATAGGTAAACCCTCAGTTCATTTTAGATTTGCCTAATCTCTATAAAGTACTCTACGGTGTTGATTATAAAAAAACTAAGCAAGGAATAAAGATCACCAAGGTAAGAGATGGCAGTCACGCTCAAGATGTAGGTTTGCTTGCAGGTGATTTAGTAACCTTTATTAATAATAAAAATGTAATCGGCTTACCAATTGAATTTGCAGATGATCTGTTTAATAAAAATAATCAGATTAATTTAAGAATAACTAGAGGAAACGAAGAAAAGCAGATTTCTATTAAAAAGACTAAATTTCCTAAAATCAGCCTGTATAAAAAATCTGTTAAAAAATTTCTAGGATACAGTCCTGAAGCGGTATAAACACTCGGTGGGTAATTTAACTGCCATTTTCACAAAAGTCTATAAGGCATTATTAAGTTAAGCACTGTTACCGACTTAGACCTAATGGTAAAGAACTTATGAGCATCTTAAAATTGTGGAACAAGTTTATTGTGGGCTGTCGTTCCTGTGTTTTTTCTGATAAATTTGAATTAATTGATTGAAATCAACTTTACCAGAGCCTAAAAGGGGAATTCGTTCAATCTGAATAACTTCTTTGGGGATAGATAATTCAGATAAGCCAGCTTGTTTCAATGATTCATTAAGATAGTTTTTGTTGAGATCTATTTTATCAGTGAATAGAACTAATCTCTCCCCTTTTTTATCATCAGGGACGTTAATAACTACAAAATGAGAATCTTGGTAAATTGTCATAATTACTGCTTCAATGTAGCTCAGTGAAATCATTTCACCAGCAATTTTCGCAAACCTTTTCACTCTACCTACAATATGTAAAAAACCATTTTCGTCAATAGAAACGATGTCACCAGTGTCATACCATTCGCCACACTTAACTAGAATATCTGGATTATCTTTTAGTAAATAGCCTTTCATTAAATTTGGACCTTGCACTAGTAACTTTTTACCTTCTGAAATACCAGGAATATCTTCAAGTTTGTATTGGATACCAGGAAGTAATTTACCAACACTACCTACTTTATTGTTCAATGGAGTGTTTGCTGCAATCCCTGGCGCTGCTTCTGTTGCACCATATGCTTCTAAAATTCGGACTCCAAATTTATCCATCCATATTTTCCGAGTATCATCTTTAAGTTTTTCTGCGCCAGCAATGGCATACCTAAGTTTATAAAAATCATAGCTATGAGCTTGCAGAGCATAAGATTTAAGAAAGCTATCAGTGCCATAAAGTATCGTGACATCATTTTGATAAGCTAATTCTGGAATGATCCTATAGTGCAGCGGTGAAGGATAGTAGAGAGTCTTAATACCGCAAAGTAAAGGTAGAATCATGCCGCCAGTAATGCCAAAAGAATGAAATAAAGGTAATGCGTTGAGTAATATATCCTGAGGATTATAGTCAAAACACGATTTAAGCTGATAACAATTTGCTATTAAGTTTTTGTGACTTAGCACAACACCTTTGGGTGAACTTTCTGAACCAGAAGTAAATAGGATCAATGCCGTATCATCAGCTTTTACCTTAGTGTAATTGGTGAATTTATCTGTGAAGAAAGTCGAGACTTTATCAAAAAGATTTATTTTATTAATCAAGTCTTCAATATAGATAAATTCAATTCCATTTTCTTGTAATTTAGCGAGAGTTTCATCAAGAGATGCTTGCTCAATGAATTTTCTAGAGCTGATGATGTATTTTAATTTTGATATCTCTAAGCATTCTTTTAGAGCTTGGAATCCCATGGAGAAGTTAAGCATGACTGGTGTCTTCTCTGCTTTGACTATAGACCAAAAACTTACTAAGCAAGCAAGCGAATTCGGGATCATCAGACCTATCTTATCTTCGTTACTTAGCTTGTGTTTTAGTTTAGAGCCAAGAATAATAGAAGAATTAATGAGTTTTTTAAAGCTCAGGGATTTCTTTTCGGCATCTATTGCGATGATTTTATTTATGCCATTTACATTACCCGAATCAAGCAATGCTTGATAAAGATTAGTTTCTAGGTTAATGCTTTCAAAGCTAACTCTACTCATTGTTTCATAAAGCGAGTGACCTAAGATTTCTCGTTTTTCTCTACTTCTTGCTTGGGAATTAAGCTCTAGTTTAAAAGGCTTGTGAACATAAATATTTATTTTAGGAAAAAGAAAAAGTTTCATTACTCCTTTTAATACAGAGAAGAAACTTCTTTCTGGTCCAGAAAGTGTTACTGGAATAATAGTTGCATCACTTGCGCTTGCAATCAAAGCTGGACCATTATAGACTTTCATTAATGAACCTGTCATTGTAAGCCTACCTTCGGGGAAGATGACCGAGTTGTTACCTGCTTTAATATGTTCAATCATTGACTTTGTTGACATAGGTTCAAGTGGATTTAGCTTGAAAACTGTTATGAGCTTTAAAAATGGTTTAACCCACCATAATTCAGCAACACCAGTGTTGACAGCAAAGCTTAAGTCTTTAGATATAAAACAAGCTATTAGAGCAGCATCTAAGTATGATTGATGATTTGAAATAATCAATTTTTTATTTGATTGACAATCTTGAAAATTCTCAAGACCGTGTACTTGAACTCTAAACAAGATTTTAAGTAATAATTTTGATAGTGTGAAAAAAAATGATCTCATTTAAAAATTCTTTGATTATGTTAACAGTGTATTGATAGCAGCTAGAATTGGTTTTCTTCCAGCAGATTTCTTTGATTTTAAGGTAGCTTCAACTAGTTCGTCTGCATTTTTAGGCACTTTAACTTTAACTTTCTTTTGCAGTGCTTCAGCCAGGTTAGCTTGAAGTTTTGAAGGTGCTCGATTAGGAAATATCATAGTCAAAGAAAGGTCTAATTCTTTGTTAGCTTTAAGTTCTCTATACTTCGCTTCAGACCAAGTCCAAAGTGCAGCTTGAGTAGCACTAAAATTCCCGAGATTTGCTAATCCCACTCTACCATTTTGTCCAAGTAAAACTCCAAGTCTCCCTTTTTTTTGTTTGTGCATTTTTTCTAAAATTAATTGCATGAGTTTTATGGAAGATAGAACATTTACTTTGAACATTTTTTCAAGATCTTCATCAAAGATTGATGCAGAGTGAAAATAGACTTCTATCTCTGTTAATTTTTCTATGATTTGCCAATCAGGATTTAATAAATCAAAATTGACATGCTCGAAATTCATTCTTTGAGCTTCCGCCCATTCTATAAGTTCGTGTGGAGGGTTTCTAGATAAGGCGATTACTTTATATCCCTTACGCATTAAACTTAAACAAAGCTTCTTGCCCCAAAGACCACTTCCACCGCAAACTAGAGCTGTTCCACTATTCGAAACTTGCATTTATTTTTTCACCATTGTTCCAACTGCGAAGAATTCATTTCTTTCTAATTTTACTAATTCCCAGCCATATTCTTTAGCCCATTCTGTTAGTATTTCTGCTTTGCGTGGAACCAGCTCCCAGTCACCTTTATGTAAATCAATCATGGTTTTTTTAATCATCTCTAAGTCTGGATGATGTTCCTGAATGGTAAAAACCCATTTTGAGCCTTTTTTTGTAATCTCAGAACCATTTTTAAGTATGGTTTTAATTTCTTCATCTTTAACCAAGATATCAAAAAAACCAGAACTTACCAATATATCAGCTTCTTGAACAGCATAGCTATCTTTGTTAAATGCATTATGTTCAACAAATTTAATATCATGACGACCAGCCTCACTTACTTTGCCATTACCTCTTTGTACTGCTTCTGGCTCAAAATCACCTGCAGTTATATTTGCTTTATCTCTATCAATAAAAAATAAATATGAACCCATTCCAGCAGCTAAGTCATACAGTTGCGGTTTTTCAAAACTAGCAACAGCTTCTTGAATTTGTTTAATCAAAAATTCTCTTCTAGATCGAACGCCATCCCAAACTTCATTTGAAATATACAGTTTATCTAAAAATCTACCAATTGGTCCAAAACCTCTTGGCTTATTTTCATAAATATATTCAAGCATGATGCCAGAATCAAAACCTGTTCTCCAACCTATTTTTACGCCATCACTTAACCTGCCTATTGTCTTTAAGAAAATTTTCAATATAAAATATTTCATCTTGTTACCATCCTTTTGTTACCATTTTATTTCTTACTTTTGAAAGCCATTTGCAGATTCTCTCTATATCTGATCTGCTGTTGAAAATATGAGGGGAGATTCTGACGTAATCACCTCTATGAGCTGTGATGATTTTTTCTTTGTAGCCATGTTCTGTAATTCTCTTGGCATCTTCGGCACCTGCTTTAAAGCTAACTATTCCAGACCAATTACTAGGGCAAGAAACAACAGGGAAATCCATTTCGAGTAAATGTTCATGTATCAAATCTCTTTTTTCTTTAAGATCTTTTGTTATAGCTTCTTGACCAAGCTTGAGAAAATAATCTATATTTGCATCAAATCTTGCCAGTGGTGCTGATGCTATCCAGCCAAATTCCCAACCTTGTGCTGTTTTTTTCATACCAGAAAAACTATCTTGAACATTATTAAGACCCAGCCAAGAGGGGAAATTTGTCTCTAAATTCTCAAGTACTCTTTCACTTAAAATCATGACTGCAAGACCAAGACCAGATACCATCCATTTTTGAACACCTGCGCACCAGAAGTCTATTTCTGGTATCCAAGCTTTTTTAATTCCTGCTGATTGAATTGCATCAACACAGGTATATAACCCAGCTTTATTGGCTAATTTGACTTGCTCTTGCCATGGTCTTTCTATGCCAGTTTGATAATCAACAGTAGATGTCACAAGCATCTTTGCCGTTGAAAGCTTTTTATCTTCAAGGTCATGAATACTATCAAATTCCACACCAAAACGTTCAAGTTTTTTCCAGCAAAGAACATTTGCTGGATAATCATTTTCATCAAAAAGGACTTTATCTCCACTTCTCCAGTCAAGCGCATTTGCTGCAATCGTTAAGCCAATAGTAGTTGATGGTACAAAAGCAATTTGCTCTGCTTTACAGCCAAAATATTGCGCTGTTTTTTCTCTAAGATGATTTACTTTTTTGAGCCAATCGAGAAGAAAAATATTACCCATGACTTCAAAAGTGCCTAGGCTAGCTAAGTATGCTCTTTTACTTATTGGTGCGAGTCCCGCATAGTTAGCATAAAGTGGAAACAAGTTATTTTAATTCTTTTATCTCTTTGATTGATCTATAGACTCTAAGTGAAATTGTAACTGCGCAGCCAGCACAAATAATAGGCACCATGGTAAGCCAAACTTGATTACCTTGATAAATTGCAAATATAGAACTTATACCTATAATCGCAAGCCTGTCAGTTTGCCCGCATGGACCAACGGCTTGAGTCTTTCCACCAGCGACAAGACCAAGTAAGCCGAGCATCTGTACCCAAGATGTCAGAGTAACAATCGTTATAGTCCAGATCCAACCAACGTGAGGTTGAAATGCTATCACAATTAAAATATCTGTAATTTCTCCAGGTAATTTATTTAAGTAAGCTCCAAGTCTTGAAGTTTTATGAAAGCCTTCTGCAATCAAACCATCAAGAGTATTTAATGTCATTCGCAAAGCTATTGCAAGAAAAGTAGCTAGCCACATTGATTTAAAAATAAAGTATGCTGCAGCTATACCAGGAATAATTGCAAGTAATGAAATCAAGTTTGGTGATAGCTTAGAAATGCCAGGAATCTTTACTAATATATCTCTTAAAAAATATTTAGCTTGATATAAACCGATGTCAATTTTTTCATTCTTCATAATAATTCTTTCTTTAATTTACTAAGCAGATCCTCAATATTATTACCAATGTAAGGTTCATAGAATTTGAACTTAAGTTTCTTGAAAGGTCTCCAGTACTTATTTTCAGCAGGCCAAGCTTCTTTTGTGCCATTTATTTTCACACCAAGTATAGACCAGTCATTTTTTAGTAATATCTTTAAAAGTCCCGTTTGAAAATCATCTGAAGATCTACTACCACTTGGATAAAAAAGAAAGGCTCTTCTCCAATTTGAGTGGATAGCGTAAATACGACATGATAAGATTTTTAAATGAATGAGATTTTGTGGGCTTTCAATTTCAATGGTTTATTCAAGTCTGCTTGCGTAGCGGAGGTTGATGAAGAAAGTAAGAC
>JAGWWP010000020.1 GCA_018970325.1 Cyanobacteria bacterium REEB446
TATCGCAAAAGCGGCTGTCTTGCCCGTTCCAGTCTCAGCTTGAACTGTAATATCCTTCATCTTAAGCATTAATGGAATAGCTTTCTCTTGAACTGGTGTCATAGACTGGAACCCCATATCTCTTAATCCATTTAATGTAAGCTCAGAAAGATTGATTCCTTTAAAGTTCATTTAAACTATCATAGCTTGTTATTTGCTTGGAAAAAAATAGAGCCATGCTGTATCTCTATGTTAAAATCCTAAATGTTACTGGGGTGTTGAGAAATAACTCGACTGAGATCGTAGTAGGCTACGGGACCCTTATAACCTGATCTGGATAATGCCAGCGGAGGGAAAATAATGCTTGGACGAATTCTTAGTTTCTTGTCGCCGACTTTAAACTCGGCTCAACTTAATAAATTTGATAATCAACATGTTAATGCTGATATATGTTTGACCCCTATGGGTTCTTCGAATACTTCAACTAGAGCCGACATAAGAAAAGCTGTGGAAATAATGTCAAGAGCTGGTTTTGATGAAGTAAAACCACATGCTTTTGGAACTAATGTTTCAGGAAAATGGTCTACTTTAGTAAGGTCTATAGAAAAAATTTCAGAGCAGTTACTCCCTGAATGCCCAAGGCTACATTTTGATCTTAGAATTTCAGTAAGAGAGGATAAGCCGAAGCATAAGCAAACTATTGGCAATACAATAGCAGCTGTGACATAGAGACATTACTTGAGACCACTGCACAACTCCTTTTTCTGCGTTTTGGCATCCTCGTGTAGATGAGTAATATAATGAAGATTAAATGCTGAATTTAAAAAACAAGTTAATCTATATCTTTATTTTTGGTAGCTTATTAACAGTGCCTGCCAAAGCCGCTGGCACTGTCACAGAAAAACTTTCAGGCACAGCCTCAAAAACTATTGATATCGCGGCAGAGCAGAAAAGAATACAGAATATGTTTAATGGTTTTCTCACGACTATAGGTAAATCACCTAAAAATTACAGCATAGAAGTAGTGGAATCTAAAGACATTAATGCCTTTGCGACTCTAGGGCGCAGAATAATAGTTAATACCGAATTAATTAAAATTCTAGATAGCGAATCTGGATTAGCCTTGGTTCTCGCCCATGAATTAGGACATCTAGAGAGAAAACATTTAATAAAAAGCCTTATAAGCCAGAATACTTCAGCATTAATCAAGCACTATGTATTTAAAGATAATCGCATCGTGAGTGCGATCAGCTATGCTGGTGGTCTGCATTACAGCAGGGAGACAGAAAAAGACGCAGATATGTTTGGAATAGACTTAGTAAATAAGCTCTACTGCAATGTTCCAGGTAAGTTAGAGTTTTTTGAAAAGATGTCTAAATTAGAGAATGCTGGGAAACTGCAAGAGTATTTTAGTACGCATCCGTTGTCTAGCAGTCGATTAGATTATCTTTCTGCTGAGATTAAGGCTAAGGGGTGTCTTCTATAACCCCAAAACCTGCAAACAAGACAAAGCCAGCTCTTTACCCTTATCATCTTGATTGACACTCGCCCTTGCTAAAGCCTGTTCTTCAGTATTTACCGTAAGAACCCCATTAATAATCGGCTTAGAATAATCCAGCATTACATCCATAATGCCTCTCGCTGATTCGTTCGCCACTATCTCAAAATGATAAGTTTCACCACGAATAATAGTCGCAAAGCAAATGATTGCATGATAACCAGTAAAACTATCATCATCTACCTCAAGAATCTCATTCTCGTCTAAATCTTCATCATCCTCTAAATCTTTCTCGAAAAGCTTCTGGCAGGCATAAGGCATCTCAAAAGCACCAGGAGTGTAATAGCTATCTATATTTTCAGCTCTAATACCAAATTTAATTAAAGTCTCTTTCGCTGAATCTGCCATCTCTTGGTTATAGCCTATATTCCAGTTAGCGATAACTAAAGCTACTCTGATATTCTCAAGATAAAGGTTTTCAAGTATCTCTTCTAATTTAAATTCTGGACGTGAATGACGCATATGATGCATTCTAGCGCAGAAATTGGAGTTCAGGAACATATGCCCTTAAGGGCGTGTTCCCAAACGAACAAGTTCAAGGCTGAGGAGGACGAATGACCGCAGTGCACTAGGCGTGCATGAGGATCATGAGGACGACGAAAACGCAGAAATTGGAGTTTGGTAACATGCCCTAAATAAACTCTCCACGCAGTGCCCAAGGATTAGTCCTAGTAATCCTCACATCAGCAAAAGTACCAATATATTTATCATGCAAAGCTGGATCACACTCTATGTTCACAGTCTTATTATTAAAAATTCTGCCCGTTAGCCTATCTGGGTTACGCACTGATTTACCCTCGACTAAGACTTTCTCTACCTTACCTACATATCTTAAAGCCTGCTTCTCAGCGACTTCCGTACAGATCGCATTTAAAAGTCTAATTCTTTCCTGCTTTTCAGCATGGGTAATATTATCTTCCCACTCAGCAGCTGGTGTAAATGGACGTTTAGAATAGATAGCAGTATTACAGGCATCATAGCTCACTTCCTGAACGACTTTCACCGAATCCATAAACTGCTCATGAGTCTCACCAGGGAAGCCTACTATAATATCACCAGTAATAGAAGCCTCTGGCATTAGCTTACGAATATAATTCACTAACTCCATATACCTAGCTACAGTATATCTACGAGCCATACGCTTAAGAACCTCATCATTACCAGCTTGTATCGGCACATGAAAATATTTAGAAACCTTAGGCAGCTCTGCTACTGTCTCTATAAGCTCATAGGTCATATCACAGGGATGTGATGTTAAAAATTTAATTCGTTCTATACCATCTACCGTGTGAACTTCTCGCAATAAGGCTGCTAGATTAGTCCCTATATCTAGACCATAGCCATCCACATTCTGTCCTAATAATATAATTTCTTTAAAACCTTCAGCAGCTAAAGCCTGTACCTCAGATACTATATCGGCTGTATATCTAGAACGCTGATCACCACGAGTTTTAGGCACTATACAGTAAGTACAGCGATAATTACAGCCATAGATAACATTTACCCAAGCATAATACTTAGTTTTTCTAAAAATAGGGGTCTCTGGAATATCCTCTGGCAGCTCTTCCCAGATTTCAGCTACCTGAGGGCGGCTCGCATAGACACCTTTATTTTTAATAGCTGGCTCTACCCCATTTAAAAGATTAATCTGGTGCTTCGCTTCTGCCTCTAGAACTAAGTCTGGAAGACGATGTAAATTGTGGGTACCGATAACTATATCAGCAGTTCTTACATCAGCAGCGAGTTTAGTTCCCTCCTGCTGCGGCACACAGCCCGCTAAAGCTATCATGCTACCAGGCTTACGAGTTTTATCCCACTTGCCCATATAGCTACGCATCTTATCTACAGCGTGTTCTCTGATACTACAAGTATTTAAAATAGAAAGATCAGCTTCCATTCTATCTTCAGTTTGAACATAATCGATTTCATCTAAAAGCCCTAACATTCTTTCAGTGTCAGCGACATTCATTTGACAGCCAAGGGTCTCTATAAAAACTTTCTTTTTAGTTTTAGTAATCGACATTATTTATTTAGACGAAAGTAGGTTCTAGAACTGGCTCTTTTTCAATCAACTGTACAGCTTGAATCGCAAGCTCCGTAATCTTTCTATCAAGACTACTAAGTTTAGATACCTGCTTGCACATATCAACAGTACGTCTCAGAGCTTTCAGAGCATCGCCATCATCTGCTCTATTAGAAGACATAAGCTCTTCCCAGCTTTGAGATTCAATCCACTTAGTAACTACAGCAGATACATCCATGTTTATATCAACAGGCTTCATTACTCTAAAATCACGCTGAACCTTGACTACACTTCTTGCGATATTTTTTAAATTCTCAAAAACCTCATAATTATCTGCCTGAGCTTTAAGACCAAAACTATCTCTAGAAGATCTTGATTCCACGACCACCGCAGATAATAAACAAGCAAACTGAGTAACATCTAAATTCTTCACAAAATCCTTAGTTAAAACTTCTGTGATATATAGAGAATTCTCAGAGCGAATCGCAGCACAGATTTTACCAAGTTCTGTAGGCTTATAATTATTATCTAAATATGCCTTCTCTTTTAAAAGCTCTGTAATGTCTTGGAAATTCTGCCAATAAGTCTCTTCTTTAACCTTAAGAATCTGATTTAATTCTCTTATCTTTTTACGATAACGTCTTAAAGTAGAAAACTGCTTAGAGCATGGCTTCTGTTTAGGACAGCCATTACAAGGGTAATTCTGAGCCTCTAAAGTTAATATCTCTAGAAGTTCCTCCATCGCAGTAACATCAGGCGACATCTCTTCTTCTAATTTTTTCTTACTCTTTCTTGTCTCATCAAGTTTATCTTGCATCGATCTATAGTGCTGAAGATCCCCAATTTCACTTGGACATAGTGGTGTCTGTAAATCAAACTGCTTATTTTCAAGTAAACTCTTCTCAACTAATATCGGCTTAAGATCTCTTAGAATCAAGGAATGACCAAAGCTCTTAAAAATAAGTGCTTTTACCTCATCAAGAGAATGATTAGTCAATAGGTTAAGAACCATCTCATAACTTGGCCTGAAATTACTTTCTATGTCCTCAGCCTTCGAAACCGCTAAAGAAGCTGCATCTCCAGCAGTCTGATTACTGTTCTTAACAGTAATTACATAGCCAACATCGTCCATACCTCTTCTACCAGCACGTCCAGACATCTGAAGAAACTCAGAAGCTTTTAGAGACCTGAATCCATGATCACCCATCTTTTCAAGACTACTAATAATAGTAGTTCTAGCTGGCATATTAATACCTGCTGCTAGTGTTTCAGTAGAGAAAACTATTTTAATAAGTCCTTTCGTAAATAAATCTTCGATTAATACTTTTAAAGCTGGTAATAAGCCTGAATGATGTGAAGCCACGCCTTTACGAATAAGATTTAAATGTGGGTAATTCGCTATAAAACTACTAGATTTAATCTGCTCATCTATGATTTTATCTAATTCATCAGATTCTTTTTCAGTAAGTAACTTAAGCTCCTCACACTGTTTAGCATAATTATCACAGCCTTTTCTACTAAAGACGAAATAAATAGCAGGCAGCATGCTCTTTTTAGCTAATTCTTCTACTACTAAATCTGGGGAAACTGGCTTAGCAAAACCACCACCACGATGAGAGAATTTATGCTTAGAACTAGAACGATTATCATTCCTTTCTTTAAGCTTCGGATTTAACTTACCATTAGGGGTAATTAAAGGAAGAAGCTGCTCATCTTTAAAATAAAAATGGTGTAGGGGTACTGGTCTGAAATCAGTCTTAACTAGAGCGCACTCTCCATGCACATTAGAGATCCAGTCTCTAAGCTCTTCAGGATTATTAATAGTCGCAGATAAAGCTATTAACTTAACTGATTTAGGGCTGTAGATTACACTTTCTTCCCAAACAGTTCCTCTTGACTCATCACCGATATAATGAAATTCATCAAAAATAACAAACTTTAAATCTTCAAGATAAGGATCTAAAGATCCAAATGTCGTGCCATAAAGCATATTACGGTAAATTTCATTCGTCAGAACCATAATCTGAGCATCTCTATTTTTAGAGGTATCTCCAGTAAGTATGCCTACTTTCTCAATCCCGTAATCTCTTTGAAACTCTAGAAACTTCTGATTAATTAAAGCTTTTAGAGGAGCCGTATAAAATACTTTTTTACCCTCGGCGATAGCCATCGCAATAGCCTCTGAAGCTATCGCCGTTTTACCTGCACCAGTAGGTGCACTAACGATTAAATTTTTTGAGTCCTTAATAAAAGCTATCGACTCTTCTTGAAAAGCATCAAGCTTGAACTTCGTCTTAGTTATTACCATTTAGCAAATCCAAATTCCTTGTATAAACACTATTATTCATGTTTATTTTTAGCATGGATAATGAAAAAGAACTAACTAGTCAAGCTTTTTTTAAGTATTAGATTTTTTTAAATCACTAAAATCGTAAGGATTATAGTCATTAATAAAACCACCATTTAGGCTCACACTACGAGCACTAAAAGGTTGTAGATATCCGTATTTAACACCAGTAGTAAAACCTTTCGCAGCACCGCTGAAAGCCCCCGCAACAGCTCCTACACCAAGACCGCTTACATTACCAGCAGCCTCACCTAAAAGCCCAGGACCCATATATTCAGAAAAACCATCTGCATAAACTATAGCCTTAGAAAGGCTGCCCCTAACAGCTCCGATAGGTGTACCAGCAGCTATTCCGACAGGAACGCCCACTAAAGTACCAAAAACTCTATGGAGAATACTACAGCTAGCACCACTACAGCTTACACATTCTTCATCAGCCTTCGCAACTTCAGGCTTAAGCTCAACTTTCGGAGCGACTGGTGGTGTTATCGCAAGCAAATCAGCCTTCGCCTTATATTCACCAACTTTTCTATTTAATTCTTGATTCTCACTTCTTAAACTAGTAAGAGATCCATCTAACTGAGCCTTATCACGATAACAATCATTACATTTTTGGTTAGCAGAATCTAAATCCGTCCTTAATTTTCTGGCTTCAGCCTGCTGATCAAGATAAAGATTTTTATACTCATCAGCATTAAGCCTTGCGCGCTCAAGTTCATTTCTTAAGTCTGAACTTAAATCCATAATCGGTCTCGGTAAACCACCAGCAAAAGCTGAGTGCTGAGACCCCAGTGCTAAAAATACTAAACATAATATTATTTTTTTCATACGAAGACAATTATCTTACCATGTCAAAATGGTGCTAATTTCTTATACCCAAAGAGACTGAAAATGACAGCAAAGATTCCATTCTTATGAAAAAAGCGAGAAAGGATTCTTCGCATTCAAGAGAAGCTTCGGTTTTACAACTGGAGCATGGCTAAAAGTTATAGCTTTTAAAAACTCTGCTGCCACAAGATTTAAATCAAGCTCAGCTTGGTTTGAAAATACGGTAAATATGGTATCTCCAGCTTTTACTTCATCTCCTACTTTAGCCGAAAAAGTTATGCCTGCTGTATAATCGATATCGCTATTTTTTGATTTATTAAGACCAAAAGCCAGTTCATTAGCCAGATGGCCAACCTGCTCACAGGAAATATCTTTTATAAAAGCATTCTCAGAAGCTTTAAAAGCATATTCATGCTTAGCTCTACTAGTATCTTTAAAAGCCTTTAAATCACCGCCCTGCGCAGAAATCCATTCATCAAATTTCACATAAGCTTTACCAGAAGCAATCGCAGAAATAACTTCAGCCTTATCCACTAACAGACTCGCTAACTCAACCACTAATTCATAGGTATCATTCTTCAAAGTACCTTCTAAAATTTCCATAGCTTCTATAATTTCAAGTGCATTACCCACAGCATAACCCAATGGCTGACTCATATTCGTAATCAGAACTTTAACATTCAATTTAAGCTCCGTGGCAATAGCCAGAATCTCATCTCTAAGAGCCTTAGCAGAATTTAGATCTTTCATAAAGGCTCCACTACCACATTTAAGATCGATAAGAATGACATCAGCTCCACCAGCTATTTTTTTCGACATAACGCTAGAAGCAATAAGTGGTATGGAATCTACAGTAGAAGTAAGATCTCTAAGAGCATAAAGTTTTTTATCAGCAGGCGCAAAATCAGTGGTTTGTCCAGAAATAGCGATACCAACTTCCGCAATCTGTTTTTCGAAAGCCTGAATATCAATATCTATCTTAAACCCTGGTATAGACTGGAGTTTATCTACAGTCCCCCCTGTATGACCAAGAGCTCCACCTGAAAATTTAGATACCTTAAATCCTAAAGCTGCAAGTAAGGGAGAAAGCACAACAGTCACTTTATCACCAACCCCGCCAGTACTATGCTTATCAACAAAGCCTCGCGTGCTAGCCTGTCTTTCACCACTAATGTCACAGCCTTGATCGTGCCTTTTTAATGTGAGCACATGACCACTGTAAGCCATAGCTCTTGTCAGTTCAGCCGTTTCACGATGGTTTAAACCATTTAATCTCACCGCCATTAACCAAGCACTTAATTGAAAATCGGGAATAGAAGAAATATTATTAATTAACCAATTAATCTCCTCTAGACTGTGTTCTAGCCCATTCTTTTTCTTATTAATAATTTCAACTACACTATATTTAGACATTAAGAACCAACGAAAGAAGTTAGATAATCAAAAAAGCTCTGAGGCTCTTAATATTAAGCTAAAGCAGCAGAGCCACCTACGATCTCTGATATTTCCTGAGTAATAGCTGACTGACGAGCTTTATTATAAGAAAGTAACAGCTTCTTAATAACTGCATCAGCATTATTACTAGCATTATTCATCGCGGTCATTCTTGATGCAAGCTCACTAGTAGTGGCGTCAAGAATATCAGTATAGACTGTGTTATTTAAATACATCGGAGTTAGAGTATCAATTAAAGCCCTAGCATTAGGTTCTAGAATCACATCACTAGACTGAACAGAATTAGCCGAGCTCTGCGGCTTTTCTACTGGAAGAAAGTTTTTAATTTCAGCCACACTATTAACCATACTAATAAAGCGAGTAGAAATTACTTCTACTTTCTGAACTTCATTTGAAGTAAATTTCTCAGCAGCAAATGTACTAATTTCTTCCACTAACTCTAAACTAGGTTTAGTTTGTAAATTTATATATGATCGAACAACCTCTACTCCTTGCTCTTTATAAATTATTTTAGAGAAGGCATCGGTAGCTTTTCTACCAATAGTCAGTAAAGATATTTTCAATCCCTCTGACTGTAAATCTTTAATTCTTTTTCTAGCAAGCTTAAGAATATTAGCATTATACGGGCCACATAAGCCAATGTCCGAAGAAATTACAATCAATAAAACACTATCAACCTTAGTAATTTTTTTCAGTAAAGGGTTCTGGTCTAATTCTTCTTGATCTAAACATCCCTGAAGCTGAGTGTAAAGCTGTTTCACACCATTTGCATAAGGTCTAGCAGCCTTAATTAACTTTTGCATTTTATTTACCTTCGCCGCAGCGACAAGTTTCATCGCAGCCGTAATTTTCTTGGTTTTTTTAGTGCTATTAATTTTAAGTTTAATTTCTTTAAGACTAGCCATACAGTCTAATTATTTTAGCTTAATCAAGACCGATGTACAACTCCATCTTCTCTTCAGCATTAAAACTGCAAACTCAAGATTAAGTCTACATAAACTAAAATTAAGCTATGCTAACGCCCTTGATAAATAATTTTGATTAATCTTTAATAAATCAGTAGCGGACTTAAAGTCTAATCCTTTCTTAAGATAAAGAATAGCCTGTTTAACTCTATTATCAGATAAAGCTAAAGCCTGCTCCGCTAAAGGCTTATCACAGCCTGCAATTAAGCTTACTAATCTAATAGCTCTTTCCTTAAGCTTTTTATTACTAACCTTAACATCTATCATTAGGTTACCAAAGGTTTTACCTAACTTAACCATAACTGAAGTACTTATAATATTAAGTACCATCTTCTGCGAGGTTCCAGCTTTAAGCCTAGTACTACCTGAAAGTATCTCTGGACCAGTATCTAAAAAAATAGAATAATCCGCATATTTAATAATTGCAGCTCCATGATTATTAGTCAGTACCGCTGTCTTAGCACCATGTTCTCTCGCTGCTTTTAAAGCTCCTATAACATAAGCTGCTCCACCACTAGCTGAAATACCAATAACCACATCGAGGCACTGTTGCCTAACTCCAATTTCTGCGTTTTCGCTACTCTTTAAATTCATTTTCGCTAAAACATCAGCATAACCAGCAGCTTCATCATCTTCAGCGCCTTCTACTGCGTACTGGATAGCTCTTTCACCGCCAGCGATAATAGCTTTTACTAAATCTGGCTCAGTAGAAAAAGTAGGCGGACATTCGACTGCATCTAAAACACCAAGACGCCCACTCGTACCAGCTCCCACGTAAATCAGTGATCCACCCTGCTTTAAAGATTCACTAACGATTTCTATCACTGCCGCGATATCTTCTTTAGCATCAGCAATGGCTTTTAAAATCTGTTGATGATCATCCACAAAAAGCTGAACTAAATCAGAGGAGTTCAACTGATCTAAATTTTCAGAAAGTGGATTTATCGATTCTGTAATGGGAAGCATTATTTGAACTCTCCTTGATACAGCAGACAAGACACCTTATGGGCGTGTAGCGGAACTCCAATTTCTACGTTTTCGTCGTCCTCATGATCCTCATGTACCTTCAGTACACTGCGGTCATTCGTCCTCCTCAGCCTTGAACTTGTTCGTTCGGCTACACGCCCCTTATTATCGCACTGCTCGCGAACTTCAATTTCTGCGTTTTCGTCATCTTCACGATCCTCTAAAAGCTGTGGATCATTGATCTCACACGCCTCAAAGCATTCAGGACACCTAGTGCGGAACGCACAACCACTAGGTATTTTACTTGCACTGGGTATCTCACCATATAAAAAAGTACGCTCTCTATCACGCTTAGTCGGGTCTGGGAGTGGAGCTGAGCTTAAAAGAGCTTTAGTGTAAGGGTGTAAGGGATTGTGAAATAAATCATCCTTAGCTGCTATTTCGACTATCTTTCCTAGATACATAACAGCTACCCTGTCTGCGATAAACTTAGCCACAGCTAAATCATGAGTAATAAAAAGAAAACTAATACCCAGTTCCCGCTTAAGCTTCAGCATCAAATTCAATATAGTCCACTGAATCGATACATCTAAAGCACTAACAGCTTCATCTGCAATAATCAATTTAGGATTACAAGCTATCGCTCTAGCTATGCAGACTCGCTGATTTTGTCCACCTGAACACTGATGTGGATACTTAGAAGCAAATTCAGCATCAAGCTCCACAAGCTGCATAAGCTCAAATACTCTTTCTTTAATATTCTTTTCTTTATTTATTCTCAAGGGTTCAGCAATAGAATCAAAAATTTTAAAACGAGGATCTAAGCTACTAAAAGGATTCTGGAAAATCATCTGTAAATTTTTTCTTTTATTTAAAAGCTTAGATCCATGAAGATGTAAAAAATCTTCATCTTCAAAATTAATCTCACCTGAATCTGGCTCAGTGAGACGAGTTATAAGTCTTGCTAAAGTGGATTTACCACAACCAGATTCGCCTACCAAAACTAATATCTCAGCTTTATCAATAGATAAATCTACTCCCCGCACAACTTGAAGAAGCTCTTTAGCCCTCAGCCCCCATCCCCCATCTTTTGAGATAGAAAAAGATTTAGATAAATTTTTAACCTCTAATAAAGCCACTATTTAAGAACATAACATATTCAAGACTGATGAAAAAGCAGAAGAAAGTTTTTTCCAGATTAAAATGGTATTTTGGTATTAGTGGGAAAAAATATTTTAAATCTCTCAATAATCGGTGCTG
The DNA here is from genome assembly GCA_018970325.1 of Cyanobacteria bacterium REEB446. Lineage (GTDB taxonomy): Bacteria > Cyanobacteriota > Vampirovibrionia > LMEP-6097 > LMEP-6097 > LMEP-6097. The sequence goes on from JAGWWP010000020.1 coordinate 11,382, forward strand.
GAGCTATGGGTTCAGCGATAGCCTCAGGTATTCATTTAGCTCAAAAAAAAATATTAGCTAACCCAGAGATTAAAGTTCCCGAGCGATACGAAAATACAGAAATTAAACTAAGTATCTGTAACCGCAGTCAAGAGAAATTAGATAAATTAAGTAAAAAGATAGACTTCACGGCTTACGAAAAAATCGAGGAGATGATTAGTTCAGAGAAACCAAACCTACTGATCATCGCAGTTAAACCTAAAGATATCTCCGAAATCTTAAATTCTTTAAAAAACATAAGTGCTGAATGTATTATCGTCTCCGTCCTCGCTGGAATAAATATAAAAACGATAGAAGATAGATTTCCATTTAATCCAATTTTTAGAGCCATGCCTAACACACCAGCCCAAATCGGCTCTGGAATTACGGCTCTAACCTACAATAAGCACTGCAATGATGAGCATAAAAACTTAGTACAAAAAATTTTTCATGCTGTAGGTGACGTTATCTTCATAGATGATGAAAATAAAATGCATGCAGTGACAGCCCTCTCTGGATCTGGTCCAGCCTATTTTTTCTTTCTTGCAGAAGCTTTAATTCAGGCTGGAATCAATCAAGGACTTAACTTAGAGGAAGCTAGTATTTTAGTAAATAAAACCTTTCTAGGTTCAGGGTTATTATTAAATTCCTCTAACGAGGGAGCTATGAACGAATCTGTAAATTCAAGATCGAATAATCCAAGTCCAGAAACACTCAGAAAAGCTGTTACCAGCCCTAATGGTACTACCCATGCTGCTATTAGCAGTTTAGAGAATAATGGATTTTCAGAAATAATTAATCAGGCAATTCAAGCAGCTAGTCAAAGATCTAAAGAGTTTAGCTGAAAACATAATCAAATTTAACCTCTTTATTTAAATCCCATTGGAGAATATATTCAGTTCCACCACTAGTTAATGCTGTAAGTTTAACCATAGATCTGTACCTGTCAGTATTCCAAGGATTTACCATTAAAATTTCAAGTTCTTCTAGTGCTCTAGTGAAGTTTTTAGGATTAATTTTATCTAATGTAATATTAGATTTACCTAGTACGCACATATGATCAGAAACTAGTTCTGGGTATCTCTTCAGTAGTTCAGGAGAAATATTTTTGCAAAAAGTAACCATAGTAAAACGGAACAGAAGAACTAATAAAAGATAATAGTAGTCCGCCAGCCTTGGTGAATCCTCTACTTACCATTCTTGGGAGTGATATTGAAGCTGAGGATATGGAGTATGAGGAGCTTAAAGATTCTATAAATGGTGCGTTTAATAAAGTCTATGACTCTCAGCAGAGTGATATAGCTGTAAACAAGTATGATAAAGATAGTCTTCAAGCTATTAGAATAGATAATAAAAACTTAGGGCAGCTAATAAAAGCAAGTGTAACAGTAGATAATCAGGAATACCAAGCCATTCTTATTCACTCCAAAGACCCCAAGGGTAATGTAAAAATAATCGAGCTGCTTATTAATCCAGATATTCAGGGAGTAGATGATCAAAAGCCTGCTCGTTTATTTAGCGTGAGTAGTACAGGTGCGACTTCTGTTAAAAATATTAATGATATAAAAGCTTCCGAGATTTATGAGGCTAGTAAATAATGGGGTCAAAAATACCTCACATTTAGCTTTTTAAGTATATATAAACGAATCGGGAGATTTTATTAAATGGTAGAAGTCATTACTAGAGAGCAAGCTCAAGCTGTAATGCAGAGATTATCTGTGCAAGAGGTAAAACACTATCAAGGAAATAGCCCAAAGATCGCGACTGGAACTCCTAAAGAAAAAGAAAATTTACTTAAACAAGCTGTAGGAGTCAGGTTAAAGGATATCACGGAACAAGAAAAGACTAATCTTGAAATTGATAATACTGATGGCTATGTTACTCAAGAGCAGCTAAATAAAGCAATAAACAAGCGTTTAGCAGATGCATATTGATACAGCTGCGCTAAAACAAGCCTCTGGAAAAGACGTTAATGCCAGTAATTACACCCAAGTTCTTACCACAGAGCAACAAGAATATATCTGGAAACAAGCTGTAAAAAATATTACACGTGAAGCACCCAAAGAAAAACCTGAAACATCTACGGCTCAGCCTGACACTAATACAGATTCTAATACAACAACGCCTAAACCCACTGTTAAATCTACTGATTTAGGTGCAGTAGATACGTCTAATAGTAATGCAAGTTTAAAAATACAATTTAATACAGAAATAAAACCAGTAAATGATGATAAAAGCATAGAGGTAAAGCTCGGTGACACCCCGCATACACTGAATCAGAGTCACTACAGTATCACAGATAATAATAAAACTCTAGAAATTAATAAAGATGGCTTAACAGTACTTGATATAACAGAAAATAACAATACTACTTATAAATTAACTATTAACGCTGATCAATTAGCTAACTACTCTAACAAGAATCAGAAAAATAAAGAAATTAAAGATTTAAGCTTTAAAACCAATAAGGCTGCGGATTCTAGTTCTACAGCAGAATATAGTGTAGATGATTTGACCAGTAAAACTATTAAAGCGGGTGAACCGATTAATATAATCTTTAATAAAGATATAAAACTGGTTCCTAATACAAATTTATCGCAGAGTATATATTTTCTTGAATTAAAAGAAGACGGGAATCCTGTAGAAGATAAAAAAGATAATAGAAAGAGACTTCCTCTAAATCAATCCGTAACGGTAACGGTAAAGGATAAAACCCTAACTATAGAAGGTTTGCCAGCTGGATTATTAAGACCTGGCAAAAGATACCAACTAGTAATTCCACCAGATATTTTAATCGAGGCTGAGGATAAGAAAAATAGAAAAATTACCTTTAATTTCGATCCTGTAGAGAATGCAGAGAATTAGTGCGGTATTGCTTATACATAAAGTAGAAGCATGGAACAAACAAAACAATCCAATAAAGCCATTCACTAGCCCAAGCCCAGATTAATGGCAAATGTAGCTGTTCTAAAACTATGTAGTTATAGATAGAATATGCAATGACCGCTAAGAATTCAGCCAGCAGAACAGTTTTCGTATGACCAGTACCAATTACGGCATTAACCCAGATATTTGAGAAAGAAGCAACAAACAGTCCAACTAGAACCACTTTCAAAACAGGGATAGCTGCTGTAATAAAACCCTCACCCTGACCATAAATACCAAGCCAAAAATTTAAATTCATCATAACTAAAGCACATGAAATCAAAGCAGAAATTGCTGAAAGCCTAGAGATCTTCCAAACCAAGTCCAATACAGCATCTTGCTTACCCTGCCCAATTAAGTTACTTACCATCGTGCTAGTAGTCGCAGAAAAAGCCCAAGTAAAGCAGCCAAATAAACCTAAAATATTTCTCATCGTATTAGAAATAGCTAGTTCCAAAGAACCATAATGCTCAACCAGAATATAAAAATACTCCCAACTGAGTATACCGATAGCGTACTGAAGGATTAAAGGTGATGACTGCTTTAGGATAATCTTACAGAGAGAGAAATCTAAGCTTCTGGGTTTAAATAATTTAAAAGTATTTTTAATACCACTGATATTTAAAACTAAATAAATAACCAGAAGTCCTGAAAATTCAGCTATTAATGAAGCATAAGCTGCACCATTAAAACCTAATTCAGGAAAACCAAATTTACCATAAATCAAAACATAATCAAAGAATATATTTACAAGCGTCTCCATAAAAGTACCAATAATTAAAAGGCGAGAATTATTAGTACCGACTAAAAGCGTGTTACCAAGCTGATATAAATAAAGAAAAAACAAACCCCAAATTCGAATTTTAAGAAAACTAAAGGCAGCTACAAAGTTGCTGAAATCTTTTAAAGAAATCGCAAATATATGACCAGAAAAAACATAGGTAAAAAGCAATCCTAATAAAGCAATGAAAATACTAATAATCGCTCCTTGATAAAAAAGCTTACCAATTTCATCTGGATTATTTTCTCCAGCTCGCCTTGCGACAAGGACTCTGACACCATTACTAAAGCCCATACCAATCACAGCAAAGATTAGATAATAAATACCAGTTAAACCAGCCAGCCCTAAAGCCTTCTCACCAAGCGTACCAAGAAAAATATTATTAATAACGAAATTAAACTGTGGCACGGCAATAGCAGCAGCTATCGGCAAAGCTATACCTAAAATCTCTCGATTAGAAGATTTCACTTGAAGATTTTTATTATTGTTGGTGCTGAGCATTTACCTGAGCCATATTTAATATCTCATCCCATTCTTCTTTAGCGACTGGCTGCACTGATAGGCGAGAACCTTTCTGTACTAACTTCATATCCTTGAGTTTAGGATTAGCCTTTATCGCTTCAAGAGAAATAAAAGGTAAATCCTGAATGTGTTTTACATCTACTAACCACCAACGTGGATTATTTATATCGCTCTGTGGATCATAATATTTAGATTTTTTATCGAACTGCGTAGGATCTGCATAGGCTTCTTTAGTAACGACTTCCACTATACCAACAACACCAGGTGGCTTAGCATTACTGTGATAAAAAAATGCTTTATCACCAGCCTTCATCTCTTTCATCATAATATTTCTAGCTTGATAGTTTCTAACACCATCCCACATATCAGTTTTATTCGGCAGAGACTTTAAATCATCTATAGAAAAAGATGACGGTTCTGATTTTATAAGCCAGTAATTACTCATAAGTTAAATCTTAGCGAAAAGCTGAGAATTGCTTTTAAATTTTACAAGTAAATCGTTTAAGGGCTTACAAAATACACTTAATTTACGCTAGTATATTATCCATGCGTATTGGTGTACTTACTGGCGGTGGTGATTGTCCGGGTTTAAATTCCGTGATAAGAGCTTTAGTTTTCAAATCTGTTAAAGAATATGGATCAGAGGTGATCGGTATTAAATATGGCTGGAAGGGTGCAGTGGAGAACATTACCACTGAGCTTAGCTTAGATAAGACAGAAGACATCATCAGAGAGGGTGGAACTATCCTTAAATCTTCAAGAACTAATCCTTTCAAGATAGAAGGTGGTCCTGAAGCAGTAATTAAGACCATGAAGGATAATAAATTAGACGCTCTAGTAGCCATAGGCGGCGAAGATACTTGTGGCGTAGCTTCTAAACTTTATAATCAATATAAAATAAATGTTATCGGCGTGCCGAAGACTATAGATAACGACTTATCTGGTACTGATGTAACTTTTGGCTTTGATACCTGTATTAATATCGTTACAGACGCTATAGATTCTCTGCACACTACAGCTTGCTCTCATGAACGTGTTTTAGTCTGTGAAGTTATGGGCAGGCACGCTGGCTGGATAGCTTCTTTCTCTGGCATTTCAGGGAATGCTGATTACATATTAGTTCCAGAAGAGGAAGTAGATATTAAAGAACTCTGTGAAACTATTAAAAAAGTTTATGCGAAAAAATCCTACGCGATAATCGTCGCAGCAGAAGGGGCTAAACTTTCTAATCAAGACGTAACCAAGGACACTGAGTTAGATGCTTTCGGGCACGTTAAGCTAGGTGGTATTGGTGAGAAGATCGCTAAAATTATTGAGAAAGAGACTGGTATAGAAACTAGATCTACGACTTTAGGTCATATTCAAAGAGGCGGCAGACCATCAGCTTTTGATAGAGTATTAGGTACTAGGCTAGGCTGGAAAGCTGCCGAGATGGTACAGAACGGCGAATGGGGTAAAATGTCTGCGATAGTAGGTAATAAAACTCAAGCTGTATCTCTCAATGAAGCTGTAGGTTCATTAAAGACTCTAGAACTGTCTATCCATAAAGACTCTAAATTATTCTTTGGTACAGAGACCGATAAACAGTTAGCTAAATCTCATTAGTTAAAAGATATTAGATCGGATTAAAGTTTTAAAAGAGATACTAAAGTGCTTAAAGATAAAACTACTGTACTTAAATTCGGAGGGAGTTCTGTCGCTAACTCAGACTGTATTAAACAGGTCTGTGAGATAGCAATTCGAGAAAGCGAAAACGCTAATCTCGTGATAGTAGTTTCTGCCATGGGTAAGGCGACTGATTCTTTGGTTAAATTAGCAAAAGAATTTAATCCATTACCAGAAGGACGAGAGCTCGACATGCTTCTGTCGACTGGTGAACAAGTCACTGTTTCTTTAGTCGCAATGTGCTTACATCAGATGGGATTTAAAGCTATATCGCTAGTAGCCTCACAAGCTGGCTTTATCACAGAAAGAGCACATAACCGTGCAAGAATCGCTCAGATAAAGACAGACAGAATAGAAAAACATCTAAAGCTTGGTGAGATCGTTATAGTAGCTGGTTTTCAAGGTATAACTGAAGACGGTGAAATAACCACTCTTGGTAGAGGCGGCTCGGACACATCTGCTGTAGCGATAGCTGCTGCTTTAAAAGCTGAAAGATGTGATATATACACGGATGTAGATGGAGTCTATACGACTGACCCTCGTATAATTCCAGAAGCTAGAAGATTAGATCTTATAAGCTATGAGGAAATGTTAGAGCTTGCTAGTCTCGGAGCTAAAGTCTTACATCCACGTTCAGTAGAATTAGCTAAAAAATATAATATAAATCTAAGAGTGAGAAGTACTTTCAAGCCAGATGACTTAGGTACTAGAGTAGTTAAATTAAGTGAGGTAAGAAACATGGAATTAACACAAGCTGTGACTGGAGTTGCGATAGATGATAAACAAGCTAAATTAGGCTTTATGGGAGTACCAGATAAACCAGGTATAGCCTGTAAGATCTTCGATAGACTAGCGAAAGAAAATGTGAGCATAGATGTCATTCTGCAATCCATTCCTAGAGACGGAGTTATAGATATAGCTTTCACCGTCCAGCAAGATTATTTACAAAAAGCTGTAAGGATCGCAGAAGAGTTAGCACTAGAAGTCGGAGCAGATAAAATAGTTTTCGATGAAAATATCGCTAAAGTATCCATAGTCGGAGCGGGAATGTTGAATAAACCGGGTATAGCTGCTGAAATGTTCTCATCTCTATATAATGCTGGCATTAATATACAGATGATCACCACTAGTGAAATTAAAATCAGTTGTATTATAAAAATCGAGGAAAGCCACAAGGCAGTTAAAGCGATACATGATCAGTTTAATCTAGCTTATTCTAAAGAAGAAATTATTGTATAGTTTTAAAATCCTTATTAACAAGATCCTTCAAGAAACTAATAATAAGAAAGAGAGAATATGAGTACAATCGAATCAAGCACTGAAAATCAAGTTATCAAGATGGATATACAGGATATATTCAATACATTACCCCATAAATACCCTTTCTTAATGGTGGATAGAGTTACTGAATGTTTAGCTGGTGAATACGCTAAAGGTTATAAAAACATTTCTGTAAATGAACCTCAATTTCAGGGACACTTTCCAGATGTATCTATTATGCCAGGAGTATTACAGCTCGAAGCGTTAGCTCAAATGTGCTGTATATGCATGCTTCACGTGAAAGATTATTCCGTCGGTTATAAAGGAATATTTACTGGACTAGATCAGATTAGATTTAGAAAAATCGTAGTTCCAGGAGACAGATTAGATATAGAAGTAAAGAAAATAAAATTCAGATTTCCTTTCGGAAAATTTGAAGTAAAAGCTACAGTAGATAGCGAAGAGAGCTGCTCTGGAGTACTTTCTTTTGCCATGATAAAAAATACTGAGCTATAAATCCGATTATATGAATTCAAGTTATAATGTTAAAGCAATGAATTCTAAAGCAGTTGACCTAAATTTACTATCCTCTTTCCATCCTAGAGAGACTTTTGCACAAAGATCAGCATTAGTTCAGGCTTTTAAGTTTTTTATTCTAGCTGTAGTTTGGTTATCAATTATTTTCGTCGTGGCAGCTGGTGCTGGATTAACTTTCGCATGGAAAGCACCTTTCGTATTTAACGAACTGATGCCTACTTGGTTCCCTGCTATAGATAAACAGATATTTAAAAACCTTGCCGACATTCATGCATATCTAGCTCCTACTGTCGTAGTAGCGACTATTATCCCAGTAAATGCATTATTCATGGTGCTTTGTGAAAGAAAATTCCTATCTTTACTCACTGTAAGAATCGGACCAGATGCAGTCGGACCTAATGGCGGCTTGCAAACATTAGCTGATGCTTTAAAGCTTCTTTTTAAAGAAGATACTGTACCTAAGAACTCAGACCCTATTCTATTTTTCCTAGCTCCAGCATTATTCTTCGCCCCTTCCATGGTAGTTTTCCTACCTTTATTAGCTGTAGCTGCTAATCGCCTAGGCGGTTTCATCTATGCCGATCTTGATATTAGCTTGATATTTATACTAGGATTTTTATCACTTGGCACTATGTCATTAGTTATGGCAGGTTGGGCATCTAATAATAAATATTCACTTATGGGTGGTCTTAGAGCCGCTTCTCAAGCTATTAGTTATGAAATTCCCTTAGTACTCGCCATTATTTCTGTCATTATGCTCTCTGGCTCAGTAAATCTTTTTGAAATATCTGAAGCTCAAGCTGGTGGAATACTTAACTGGAACCTTCTTGGTAACGGTGAATTACCAAGAATCCTAAATCTTTTTGCTAGCACTAATGGTAATTTCTTTGATGGTTTCGTAACTTTAGTTTATGTAATACTGTGCGTTAGCTTATTTTTAATCTTTATTACTGCTTCTACAGCAGAGGTTAATAGAATTCCTTTCGACATCCCAGAAGCTGAGTCAGAATTAGTTTCAGGGTTTAACACTGAGTTTAGCGGTATGAAATTCGCATTATTTTTCTTAGCTGAATATACTAATCTGTTTATCGCTTCAGCTATAGCTTCTATATTATTTCTTGGTGGTTCACACCTACCCATCAGCATAGAAGCAGAACAAGCTCTTTACTCAGCCCTTACTAATATAAATATTAGCCTCCCGGTTATTGGTACTTTTAATGGTATGTTCGAAGGGCTGAATTTCGTCTGGGTAATAACATCAGTAACTCTCTTAGTAAAAATTTATCTTATGTTCCTTGTCGCTATCTGGGTTAGAGCTACTCTACCAAGACTAAGACAGGATCAATTAATGGAGTTTGGTTGGAAATACCTTATTCCTCTTACGCTTGCCATTCTGTTCCTTATGGCTATAATTTTGGAGTATATTAAATCATGAATTTCATAAGTACCTTAAAATCATTCACTAAATTCCCTCTTGGAATCTATAACATTCTTCTAGGTATGTTTACAGTAGTGAAACACACTACTAGAGACCCTATTACCTCTGACTATCCGAATAAGATGCCGGAACTCTATCCTAGATCAAGACACAGGCTCGCTTTAAACGTAGACCCCATTACAGGTGAACATCTGTGTATCGCCTGCAAGCAGTGTGAAAGAGTCTGCCCTGATGCTTGTATTTCAGTTATCCCACATACCGAAGTGAAAGCTAAATCCACACAGTTTTATATAGATCACGGTCTATGTATGTTCTGTGGTCTATGCACAGAAGTCTGTCCTACTGACTGTATTATTAACACCGTAGATTTTGAGATGTCAACAGAAACGAGAGAAGATCTAATCTATGATATTAAAAAACTTACTCTTACTCAAGAGCAGTCTAGAGAATACTTTAAGATGAAGGGTTATACACCTAAACCTAAGAAAGCGGCTGCTTAAGCGAAACTGTATATCAAGCTATCTTGTTTAATCTTTTCATTTTGATATAATGTCTGCCTTAAAGTATCATATAAATTACTTGGAGTGGCACTTTGAGAGATGTCCTGTAATTTAGATTTAACTAAATGAAAAGTATCGTCCAATTTTACCTTTGATGCAAGTAAGTGAGCAACTAAATCACTGCACACCACTTTAGCTGGTATTTTCTCGGCTCCTTTCGTGTTCGGCTGCTGAGTTTCATTGATAGCTCTAGTTTTTAAATCAGGCTCAGAATTATGTGAAAGTGAAGAAAAAACAGGCAAGCTCGGTAAGCTAATATTTAAAAGACTCTCTCGTAAATTATTTAAATGCTGCTTTGGTAGCTTATCTACTAAATTACTTAAATAATTTTCAATTGAGGGTCCTAATTTCTCATTTCCCAAAATTTGCATAGCTTTTGGAAACAATGCTGGAACATAATATTGAAGTTCTTTTTTAATTTCTTTCAATTCAGTTAAAAAATTCGCCGTATTTTCGACATGCCCAACTTTAAAAAACTCAAAATCAGTATGGAAACGAATAGCTCGTTTACTTGCTTCCTGAATATCCTCGATCTTAAGTTCACCATTAAACGGACTTATATTTTCTTTACTTGGCTTCTGTGAACGAAGATCTATATGAACAAATGATAATCCCTCGGGAGTTTTCACTACTAAACCGGTATGAGTCGGGTTTAATGCCATACTTAGATACTCTTCAACATTTAAACCCTGCTCTTTAAATTTACTCTTTAACTCATCTGGTAAAGGGTTAGACCTAAGAGCTTTTTGAATAACATTAGGTATCATGTAAGGTCCAGCTTGATGAGGATCTGAAAAAAACACAGCAGTATCGCCTACTTTAGGTAAAAGCAGATTTAATTTATTAGATAAAGTCTTAACATGCTCAGATACACTGACATCTGCATGTAAACTTTTCAGCATCTCTGGAGAGGCTTTAGTCGTCGTAATACCTAGAAAAAATTTCTGAGCAGAGGAAGGTAATACCTGATAAATTTTAGCGAGACTCGACTTCGCTAAATTAACAACAGGATCAAAAAATTTATTAACAGTTAAGTTAATAGACATTAAGACACTCTAACGCCCTAATATGGCAATAACACCAATATGTATAGATATTATACCCTAAATTTAGCTAAAATATCTATAATTGACTATTAAGCAAGGTAATAACTTAATATTTTAAGAGGTAAGCTGTCTAAGATCATCTAATCTCTGAATATTTTTACGAACAGATTCTGCTGAAGATTTAAGTGCAGCTAACTCAGGCTCAGTAAGCTTAAGTTCTAAAATCTGCTCAATTCCATTACTAGAAAGTTTAGTCGGCACCCCAACAAAAACACCAGAAATACCATATTCACCTTCTAGATAACAAGAGCAAGGTAATATCTGTTTCTTATTTAATAAAATCGCATCTATCATTTCTACAGCAGAACTCGCTGGCGCATAGAAAGCTGAACCAGTCTGTAAAAGATTAACTATCTCTATGCCACCTTTCTGCGTTCTTTCGATAATCGCATTGATTTTTTCTTCTGAAAGCAGTTCTGTAAGTGGGACTCCAGCCACAGTAGTATATCTTGCTACAGGTACCATATCATCACCATGACCACCAAGCACACAAGGTTGAATATTTTTAACAGAAACATCTAAAGCCTCGGCAATAAAGAAAGCCATACGAGAACTGTCTAGAACGCCCGCCATGCCGATAATTTTATGCTTAGCGACACCTTTAACTGAAAGTATCTGGTAAGTAAGCTGAGTCATCGCATCTACAGGATTAGAAACTACGATGAATATCGCATTAGGGGAATATTTATAAGCATTTTCAATACAAGCAGTAACGATGTCAGCGTTTATCTTTAAAAGATCATCACGACTCATCCCTGGTTTTCTTGCTAGCCCAGCTGTCATTAAAACCACATCAGACCCTTCAGAAAGTGCATAATCAGAGCCTCCTAGGATATATCTGTCCTCTAGCTCCACTGGTCTTGCTTCCATAAGATCTAGAGCCTTACCTTTAGCGATGCCCTCTGCGACATCAATTAAAACTACATTCGCTATATTCTTCTCTGCTAGTCTCTGAGCTGCCGTAGCTCCGACATTACCAGCACCAATAACTGTTACTTTGGATTGTTTCATAAATTCATTTTACCCAGATATGCTCAGATTGCCAAATTTCAGATTTAAAAACTCATCATTTAAATAAAATTCTTAGCGTGATTTAAGGATTCTAAATCAATCCTCTCAATTAATTCACTTAAAGAACTCTTATCAGTAGCCGAAATGAAGATAGGGAAAAAAGCTGCAAACTCTGATCTCAGCCTCATGATTAATGTATCTTTCTCTTCTAAAGTCATTTCGCCTTCAGCGACCGCCTCATCTAATTTATCTAGCTTATTAAATATATAATATTTTTCCTTATCTTTATCTACATGCAACTGCCTAAGCACATCTTCAACCACACGAATCTTCAGAAAAAGACTTTTATCTGAAATATCTATCAAATGAAAAATAATATCAGCCTCAACTATCTCTGCTAGTGTGGATTTAAAAGCATCAATTAAATCTGGGGGCAGGTCTTGGATAAAACCGATAGTATCTGCGATCATCACCTTCTGCTGAGAGATAGGTAAATAAAGCTCTCCTACAGTAGAATCCAGAGTAGCAAAAAGCTCATCAGCTACATAAGTATTCTGCTTTTTAGTCAGTGCACGCTTTAACGTACTTTTACCAGCATTAGTATAGCCAGCGAGGGCGATGGTTTTAAAATTTTTATTTCGGCGTGAATCACGGTGACGGCGTTGTACATCACCATACTGCTCTATCTTTCCTTCTATAAGCTTTTCACGTTTCTGTAAGTGACGTTTCATCATCTGCGTATTAGATTCACCAGCACCGATAGTACCTATACCACCAGCCTGACGAGAAAGCTCTAGACCCATACCAAATATACGTGGTCCCATATGCTTAATACTCGCAAGCTCAATCTGCAATTTAGCTTCAACAGTAGTCGCATGCTTATCAAAAATCTTTAAAATTAAATCAACTCTGTCCCAGACTTTAATTTTCTTAGGATTTTCCCAGCGTAAACTCTCCTCATCCTCTTTTTTCTTTTCAATCTGATAATTAATGCAAAATTCTTCTAAATTATATATCTGCCTCGGCTTAAGAATATTATTGATAATGATTACATCTAAATCATCAAAATTTTCAAAACGATCTAAAAGCTCAGTAAGCTTACCCTCGCCGACATAAGTCTTATAATTAGGACTACTGCGTTTCTGTACTATATATTCAGAACTCACTCCGCCATAGGTTTTAACTAAGCTATTCAACTCCTCAAGCCTAAGCTCAGATTCCCTTTTATTAATATCCGAACTAATTATGTCAATTAAGACTGCTTTTTCTTTCATCCCTTAATGAACTTTTCCGAAAATCTTCGCACTATGCTCGGTAATTTTATCTGCAACTAAATCTAAAAGCTCTTCCCTTAATCCACAAATAGGCACGCGGATGAACTGGTCACAGAGAACAGGGATGTAAACACTGCTAGATATAAAGCTTTCAGAAAGCCTTTTCGCAAAATCTGGAAAACGTTCTAGAATTTCATTCCTCAGCCTAAAGGACAGGAAAAAACCGCCATCTGGACTTATCATCTCTAATTCTTCAGGTAAACTCGCGCTAATTTTATTTACAAAATGCTCACGGCGCTTATTAATCATAGCGACGGTATTACGCTGAAATTCATGAATAGAAGATAATCTTGATGAATCTGACAGTATCTTTAAAGCTATTTCTTGACTGGTTCGAGAGAGATTACTTAAAGTACCTCTGAGTACACCACCAGCTATATCTTTCCACTCAGAGACATTTTCATATTCAGGCGAAAATAACGTCGCAGCCCCGACTCTAGCACCATACATCGCAAAGCTCTTAGATAAAGTAGAAGCGACTATTAGACTTAAATGCTCTAAACCAGCCTTCTTAAAGAAATCACCGATAAAAGATAATTTCGTATAATCCTTAGCAGTAGGTCCGAAGTCTATATAAGCTATATCTAAAATTACTAGAAATTTTTGGTTTTTATAAGTACCTAGAAGATTCGCTATCTCCATTAAATCAGCGTGACTAATTTCCTTTCCCAAAGGATTATCAAAAGGAGTATTTAAAATAAGAGTAATCTTACTGGTAGAATCCAGTGGTAAAGACTTAACAGCGAAGTTTAAAACCTTAGCCAAGCTATCAAGGTTAAATTTCAATTTTTTATCTAGAAGCTCAAAATTAATAAGATTACTGCGCCCTATACCTAAAGCGACACTGTCATAGCCAGCCCAATGTGGTCTCTGGACGATTATAGGATCATTAGATTTAGTACAAGTCATTAAAGAAAGAGAAATAGCGTTAGTACCACCACCCGTAACCACTTCAGCACGACGAATATTCTCAGAATAAAGCTTCTGTAAATTATCCTTACCGACAAACTCTTCGGTAATTAAAGGAGCTAAATCCTTCAAACCACCGCTCGGAGCATATTCCATATTCAGCCCTTGCTGAACTATCTCTAAAGCAGCCTGATTAACTACATCTGGAACTATTAACTTCCCTGAATCATCCATCGCTGAGCCGACTATGGCAAGAAGCTTCTGTGAATTAGTATCCTCACTAGCTTTTTGTACAAGACCTACTATAGGGTCTAGTGAAATTTTAGCCTTTGTTTCAAAAAAAACCATTTTATAATAAGCTATGATAGCAAGACTTAAGGCTTTCTTTCTCTATGAATGAAACTAAACAAAAATTTGAATTAAAAAATTTTTACGGCTCTACCTTAAGCCACATCTCTCAGTTAATAGGAGTTTTTTTTCTTTCCTTCTATTTTAATTTCTTATATAAGGTAGAAGTGGAGTTTACTGGAGAAAAATTTGATCAAAATAAAAATTATATCTTTGCAGCTAATCATCGTTCTTTAAATGATCCACCTTTATTAGGATTATTTATTAGACCACCTATTAGCTTTCTAGCTAAGCGCGAACTGTTTTCTAACTCTATGCTCGGCTACCTTATTAGCCTTTTATCTGCTGTTCCAGTAGACAGAGATAATACAGGAAGCTCAACTCTAAAATTAGTAAAAAAAATTCTTAATAAAGATGCATGGAAATTAGTAATCTTCATAGAAGGTACGCGCTCTAAAACAAAGTTTCTCGGAACGCCTAATAACGGTGCGGTATTCATGTCAAGATTAACTAAAACCCCCATAGTTCCTACCGGGATCAGCTACAGAGCAGATGGCAAAGTGCTAATTAAATTTGGTGAACCTTACATGCCAGAGATGAAAACTCCTATTGAAAGTGAATCAAAAAGATGCCTTGAACTTATTTCTAAGCTTTGTGACTATAAGATAGACACTAGTGAAAAGGTCTAGCCCCGAGTAATATTCATAGCACTTACAGCTTAGCTCTAACCTTTCTTAATTAAGTATTTCCAAGAGCATACTGAAATTAAATTAAATTAGATATTATAGAATCATCCTCCTAGATTAGCTTTTGAGCACTAGCCTTGAAAGCTAAAAATTACTTAAAACTTCAAGCATTGTCCCGACCTAGGTTTCTCCACTATTACCGATTTATATATTTGTAAGCAACGCACAAGTTTACAAAACGTACAAAACAATAAAAAATCGACAAAATCGAATTGGAGGAGAACAATGGGATTAGTAATTAACACAAATAGGCTCAGCCTTGACGCACAGGCAGCTTTAAGAACGAATAATAGAGATCTGGAAGTCATATCAAAAAGATTATCAACTGGTAAAAGAGTTAATAACGCCGGTGATGATGCAGCTGGTATGACGATAGCTCAGAGAATAACATCTGATGTTAGAGCATACCGAAAAACTATCCAGAATCAGATGGATGGCATAAGTTTAATTCAAGTAACAGAAGGTCAGCTTCAAGCGATGCAAGATGATTTGCAAAGAGTAAGAGAACTGATGATCCAAGCAGTCAACGGTACTAATGGTGCCGATGAGAGAAATGCTTTACAGCGAGAAATTAACGAACGCGTAAAAAACGTCGAAGATATCTCAAATACGACAAGATTTAACAGCGTAGGGCTACTTAAAGGACCTAGTACTGACAGAACTAATCAAACCGATAGAACTATTCAAAGTGGTATTACGTTTAGCGAAACTACTAAGTTGCAATTTGGTCCGGCTTATGTTGACAGAACAGTAGTCGCGACACCAGTGTTCATCTCAGAAAGAGGAATAAATATAGATGCTAACTATTCTTATACTCCACTTACCGCAACTCAAGACTCAGCAGCATTAGAAGTTATAGCTGGAACAGCGAGCTTCGATTATGTTACCAAGGTAATAGGTGAAATAAGAGCTGAATTAACGGCTCAAGGTGCAGGCAGTGCACCTCTTGATACTTGGCTCGCAACCTTTTTAGATACTGGAACTAACCAAGCTAATTCCATGGATGAATTATTACTAGATGCCTATGATAGCAATAGAGCAGTAGCTGGTACTAGAACAGTAACCCCGCCTGCTGCAAGTTTAGTTAGTAATAAAGCTCTTGACATAATTAAATATTTTCTGCACGATGGCGGACAATTAGTCGAAAACGCTAGCACTCCTGGCTTTACTTTAAGCCGTCTCAGAGTGGCTGGAGCTACTATTAATTCATATGCAAATACCGCACAATCACATGGTAATTTAGATGACATAACCAGAATGATCGATAATCTTTCTCGCATGAGATCACACCTTGGTGCTCTTCAGGGAAGCATAGAGAGTAAAATTGACTCTCAAGATACATCAATCGTAAATCTTGAAGCCTCTAGGTCAAGAATCATTGATGCAGATATGGCACTAGAAAGCAGCTCTCTAGTTAAACAGCAAATACTGCAAAAGTCTGGAGTAGCAATGCTTTCACAAGCTAATGCTCAACCGCAACAGCTACTAGATTTACTACCGTAGAATAAGATCCACACTTAATTTTCGTAACGTAACACAACTGTAACTAAATTAACTGTAACTAATCAAACTAGGTCACTAAGTGCCCGAATATATTCGGGCATCAATTTTATAGATTTTGCATCGTACTAGTCGTATGCAATGTGCGTTAGCCCCGCTGTCTCCTCAGTGGGGCTATTTTATTTTCAAAATATCTAAGATTAACTCTTGACAGAACACTAGATTGATAGGATTCTATAAGCATGGCCGAGTTTCGGCCCAAAAACACTCAAAAATCCTTTAGAGATGAGCTTAAAAGAAAAACTAAAAACAATAAATAAAAACATTAGCAATTTTGCGGGGCAACATAACGTAAAACTTATTGCAGTTAGTAAATATGCAAGTGATGAGCAAGTCATCGAAGCTTACTCAGAAGGTATTAGAATTTTTGGGGAAAGCTATGTGGTTTCTGCTTTAGATAGGATAAATAGAATTAGTAATAATTTTAATAGCGATGTTGAATGGCATCTTGTTGGCACTTTGCAAAAAAATAAAGTAAAGAAAGCCGTCGGAAATTTCAGACTCATACAATCTGTAAATTCATTAGATCTTTTAAAAAGTATTGATGAGCACTCTGCTCTACTCGGCATAAGGCAAGCCGTATTAATTCAAATTAATATATCAAATGAAGCTAATAAAAATGGTTTCACTCCGTCTAGTTTTACTAATGAATTAAATAATTTACTTAATTTTAAAAATATTGAGATTCGTGGATTAATGGCAATGAATGCCCACCTGAGTTCAGAATCAACATTAGATGAAAATTTTAGAATAATGCGAAACCTTCTTAGTCTTTTACAAAATCAAAGACCGAATGCAGAGTTTGACTTATCTATAGGAATGTCTAGTGATTATTGTGCTGCTCTTCAGCGTGGTTCAACAATGATTAGAATTGGAAAAGCGTTGTTTGGTTAAAGTGAGGAGTGAAATAAATTATGTTCAATATAAATAGGTTATGGTTAGGTCCCAAGTCGGATTCATTAGATGATGGATTTGATAGTTTATTTGCAGTAAAGGATTCTCAGATACCCGCTCCTAGTCGTGAAGTAGAAGCTAAATTAAAAGAACTAGACAGAAAATCATCGGAGAATGGATCAATGGATGTTATATTTGGAAGTAAAAATACCAACAGTAATCATCTAGAAGCTGTTACTGCGAAATCTAAATCTATGAACATATTAGTTATAGAACCAAGAAGTTTTGAAGATAGCATGGAAATAGTGAAAAATTTAAAATCACGAAATACTGTCATCGTAAATCTTCAATATCTAGATAATGAGAGTTCCCAAAGAGTAATAGACTTCGTAAGTGGTGCTGCCGTCGCGATGGATGGTTCTTACGAAAGAGTCGGTTCTGGTGTTTTTATTTTTGCTCCTATAAACTGTAACCTTAAATCTAACAGTGGCTCTGATGTATATAACGAGATATTCAACAAAGCTTTTAACCAGCAATTCTAAAGAACTCTCCATTAATAGCCCTACCTATTTCCCCTTTCACCTCAAGCAAGGATAAAAGCATGGAAAGAGTCGTGGGGTTTATTTCAGCCTTTATTTTCAAGTGCTCAAAACTATGAATCCCTGATTCGATTAATGTCAGTATTTTACTATGAGACGGCTGCATAACTCCATTATCTGCGTTTTCGTGAGTCTCGCAACGGGATTGATGCATAAGTGTATTTGCGTCATCCTCATAATACTTAGATTTAGCAAGATTTTCACTGCAAGAGTTCGATAACAGAGATGGAAACTGCTCCGAGATAATATCCTCTGCTGAATTTAAAAATTTAGCCTTCCCTGAATTTAATAATTCATGATTCCCAGCAAAATTAGAATTCAATCCTTGAGCCGAAAAAGCGAAGAGATTCTTTTTATATTTCAATGCATATTTAGCCGTAATTAAAGAACCACTTTCTTTAGCCGCTTGAATCAGCACTGTAGATTTAGAAAGAGCCGCTATTAAGCGATTACGATAAGCAAAAGTCCATCGCTGAGCTGCTGCAAAAGGCTCAAATTCACTAATAATCAAAGATCCTTTCGTCTCTCTGAGTTTTTTAATAAAAAAAGAATTCAGATCGAACTGAGAAGCTAATATGCCAGCACCTAGAACTATAATAGTCGGCATCGAATTTTCTAGGGCAGCAACATGAGCTGTCATGTCAATCCCCTTAGCACCACCACTAACGACAACGGCTGGATAGGATGAAAATGATTTTACTAAAGAATTCGTAAAATGCTTAGCGTAAAGATCAGCATTACGTGCCCCAACTATAGCGATATTATTAGCTTCATTAAGCAGCTCAATATCACCAATATAGTAAAGCTTTTTAGGTGCATCAATAATTCTAGATAAGGACAAAGGAAAACCTTTATCTTCAATTTTTAACAATTTTACGCCTAAATTATCTAATATTTTATTTTCAACCTTACTCATCACACCCTACCCTTACTTTTATAAGGATACCATGAATTCATAAAATTTTCATATCATGCCTGAGATCGCCGCACAACTCCATTTTCTGCGTTTTCGCCTTCCTCATGATCCTCATGCTTAAGCTTGGGCTGTTTTAGAAGCTGGTGCCTTTGAAATCATCCCCCAGAAAGCAGAAATAGTTTCATTTGCACCACAGAATAATTGTGCAAGACTGTCTTGGACTGGAGGAGGGACATATCTATTAAGTAATTCACCAACAGAGGCAAGTATATAAGGGAATCCCACCTTAAAGTCATTACTTTTCATTACTTCTGCTAATGCTTTCTCTGCTCCGTGCTCTTCTTTCGCTTCTTTATAAGCTTTATACATTAGCCACAAATCTCCGCCCACGCCACTTAAATTTCTAACAAAACCTATAGACTTAGCCTTAGCAGTACTAACTTCCTCGCCGATAATACTTGAACCAATTAAGGTAGAAGAAATAAGCCCCGTGGGAACTATAATTTTTAAAATATTTTCAATAGGATCCTCACCTTTTTTCAATTTATTAAATGAATCCTCAATACTATTCTTCAGCCCACTAAGAAAAAAATTTATATTTTCTCCAAAGGATTTAAAATTCTGAGCCTCATATTTTTCCTCCCCGATAGCTAATTTTGCCATTTGTACACCAGGGAAAAATCCAGAAGAAACGCTGAAATTAGCAGGTTTTGACTGAAATAACTTAGCGACCAGTGAATAAATCCTTGAAATACCATCCATAAAATCATTTTTCACAAAAGAATTTATGCCTGCTAGGGCATTCGGTAAAACAGTTATAGTCTTTGAATACCAAATCGAGGCATTATAAGACAGTTTTTTTATGGCTGGAGGTAAATTAGAAGTTTCAACGAAACTATCTAAGAAATGTAACGCCGCACCAATTGAAGAAATAATTACAGGTCTATATCCCTTATTTAGCCCCTCTATTGCAGGACTAAGAACTTGCTGAACAGTCTTAAAAATTTGATTTTCAGAAACTGGCAGTCCGTGATGAGGCACTTCTGCCTGAGCTAAATCTTTTAGAAAAGCCGAAGATGACGGAGTATCAATCTCTTGTTTTTCCGCAGCAGGTTCTATCTTAGGTTCAACACTGCCTAAAGAAGAAATTATATTTGGCTCCATAGAGAGCTTATTTGTAGCTAATGCCATTTACAGTATGAGAATATAAGAACTAAAATAAAAAAAATTTATTAGATTCTTTAATTAAAAATCTAAGGAAGCAATAACAAGCTACACATTCGGCGAGCTAAAAAAATATTGGAATTAGTTTTGATTACCAACATTTGAAATACTTGTTATTATTGTAACATCATTTCGTATTTAATATTTACATAAGTACCTCGCAGTCAATGTGTTAATATATATTTACAACACTTCACGTATTCGTGCTAAATACCACTTCCGAACAAGCTAAGCCTAGAGAGCCTGTTGGACTAGTCAGCCAACAAGCAGTTAAGCACGTTAATCAAACAGTAAATAAAAACACTCTTTCCGCGAAACAAGCTCAATTAGCAGAAAACTCTGTTCATGATACTAAAACATTATCAAGTAGAGTGAATATCCATGAGACAGAAGAATTTAAAGATTTTCTACATTCTTTTAAAGAGCTTTTAAACGGTTCCTCCCCTCAAGAAAATATTAACCTTGAAATATTAAAAACCTTTCTCCAGGCTAGTGCTGGAATTATTAAAGGTTCTCATTTAGAGGAATCACATCAAGATTTACATAATTTTACGGATACTGCTATAAAAAATTCTCTAGCCGAAATAAATCTTGATATTCCGCATCAGAAATCTGAACTTAGCGTAAAAGATACTTTTAAAGAATTAATCGAAGGTATTTATACCCAAGCACCTCAGTTAATTAAAAAAATCCAAGAAGATGTAGATCCAGCCCTGCCTAAATATACTAATAAAACTTTTGAGAACATCTTCAATTTTATTAAACCTTTAACAGATCTCATTACCAAAAACCAAATGCTACTTGCCAAATTTGGTTCAGTAGCTCATGGATTAGATGCTTTCGTCAGAGTTACTAATATAGGCAAAGCCTTCGAAGGACAAATTGGCTCACTATCTATGTGGTGGTCAAAAATCATGAATCCACTTGGAAATATTTTAATGGGTTTTGAATCCTTGGCTAAAAATGATTTAGTAGACGCCTTAACACGATTTTCGATGATCGCGAAATTTACAGTAAAAGAAGCCCCAAATCTAGGAATACCATTAGGGATATTTCTTTCTCATAAAATGGCAGTATTAACCGCACAAAACACTGGCATAATACCAAATCTACAGAAATCTTTCAGCAGTATGGGTGAATCAGTCAGCTATTACACTAATCTTTATAAAAAATTCCTAGGCACTCTTGCAAGTGAGCTTAAAGAAAATGTCAGTATACCTAAAAAACTTGAAAATCTTGCCACACTTTATAGCTACCCCGTCCTTGCAATTTCCTCATTAATCGGTAGCCTCACTATCAAAGATCAGTTAAATACTCCTTATGCACGCTTAATAGGTCTTTTAAGAAATTCTTCTGGTGGTCTCTGTGACGTCACTTTTACGGCTCAAAGAATGCGGAAGCTAGAACAACGAGCTCAAGAAAACCAAGAAGAAAAGCCTAAGCTAGGAGAGATGATGAAAGATTATCAAATCAGCTTTATGTTGAAATATTTAATGAATTCATTATTAGATTTAAGTATGAGATTCTGGAATCAAGAAAAATCAGTTATCATTCAATCACAAATATCCAATTCCATCTATGAGATGGCTAACGCTGAATCAGGGGCAGATCATGATGAACCCGCTCCAAAAATCAAAAAGCTCGCTCCAGACGCTGCTAACAACATAGTCAATTTCACAAGCAAGCTAAAACCCTTACTTGAATTATCAAATAGTCGTAATGAGGAAAAGATCTTAGCCAAAGCAAAAGCTGCTTAGCACTTTATAGATGAACATAAGCCTCCAGACGACTGAAGAATACACACACAAGCTTTATCCTAGAGTAATTAAGCAAGAAATGCTTTCCACTCAAGCACATGAGGGAAAAGAAAACATAGAAAATGGAATTATAAATAAGCCTCCTGTAAACTCAGAGAGTAAAGAACAGGAACAAAAAGAACAGGAACAAGTGGAGAATATACATAATCCAACGAAAACTGATTCTAGTTCCCTAAACCCTATTCTCAAGCTCTATCAAAATAATTCAGAATCCCTAAATAAACTTGCAATGTCTGGTTCCTACGTAGGTATAGCATTACATGGACTCGCTGCCGCAGCACCATTTCTAAATTTCATCCCCAAACCAGTAAAAGAATTGACCGATAAATTAGCTACTTTCTACTCACGCTACCTAAGTGGTGTTCCCATGATGATTTTCTCCATGCCACAGTTTATCGCCAAAGATACGATTAAGGCTCTTGCTCAAATTAGTGCTGCTGTATCATTTCCTTTTATTAAAACCGTCGAAAATATGCCAGTAGGATCTAGCCTTTTCTGTGGAATAAAAACTGCGATAGAAGCTATCGAAGAATACAAAGGACCAAAAGTTAATAGGAAATCTGACTCTCTATTACATCAGATAGAAGAATTCACATCTAACTACGGACGCATGTGGAAAGATTCCTTATCAAAACTATTATCAAAAGAAGGTTCACTGGAAGAAAAATTCCGTAATTTCTGTAATATCACATTTCTACCTGGTTATTCTGTAGCTCAAGGCTTGGGAATGCTCTTCTGTAAAGAACGTATCTCAGATAAAACTAGCTCTAAATTAATAGATGGAATTGCAAGAGGAACTAGAACTGAACGTGGCATTCTAGGAGTCTTTACTGATATATTCCTGCTTGGTTCTAAAATAGCTGCGGCGAGGACTGTCGGCATAACTTTTGCTGGTAGCAGCCTACTTTCCTTAACTACACCTTGGGTAGATAAAATATTCAATAAACATCCAAAAGAAACTCAGGAGAAAATTCTTAATATTCTTGGACAGACCTGCAAGGCTCTTGATGAATTAGGTAATGTTCTTTGGTCTAAAATACCAAAAGAACCTAACATCAACAACTCAAATTTAGCAGCAGTTTCTTAAAATTAGCTAAAAAATAAGCTTTTAGATATTTACAAAAGAAATTCCACTGATTATACTTGAGGCATGATGAAAAAATTGATCAGTTCTTTAGTTGTTCTTGGTTTTGTATCTACTCCAGCTTTTGCTGATGGTGTTTACAAATCAAAGCCTACATGCAAAGGTGGCAAGTGTAAAACTTGTGATTTTGGTTGTGGACTTTGGAAAGCTACTAAATTCACTCTTAAGCTTCCATTCAGAATCGTTACTTCAACAGGTAAAGGTGTTTATGATCTTGTTGTTGATCAAGATTTCTCTGGATTTGAAGAAGGTTACGAATTAATCTAGTATAGTTTTACTGAACAATTAATATTATGTTTCAAAGCTCGGATTTTCAGCGTTATGATGAATCCGAGCTTTGGATTTTTCATGACTATTATTTTAAAAATATTGGTTTAAAAGCATGGGATTCTGGTGCTATACCTTTTGCTGGTGCTACGAATTATAGCGAAGCTAGTAAAAAAGCCCTGCTCTTAATAGAAAATCTTCGTCTCTGCGGCCTAGAAAATTCGGATGACACTATAAAAATTCTTGAAATTGGTGCTGGCTCTGGAGCTTTTGCTGAAAATTTCTTATTAGCTTTTGAAAATATCTGCCTGACTGAAGATTTAAATTTCCATAAACGCTTAAAATACTTTCTTACAGATTATTCTCAGTTCACCTTAGATGAGCTTCAAAGAAAAAAACGCCTGAAAGAATTTCCTAATATTATATTTCAAAACTATGATGCACTAGAGGATCTGAAAAGCAGCTCACTAAGCGCTTCTGTCGGGTCATTCCACTGCATTTTATCTACATATCTTCTAGATCAGCTTCCTTGCAGGGTTATAGCGAAGATAGATAATAAATATAAGGAAAAGTACATTAAATTAATTATTCCAGAAAAATACCTAAATGATGAAAAACTACTCAATGAGAGGCTTTTAAAGAAAAAAAATTGGATTAAAAAAATAAGAAAAGTCTTTCACTATGAAGAGATCGATGATGAAGACGATATTCCAACTGAAGATTTCGAAATTCTAAAAACCTGTTTTAGAAAAACTAAAGAATCGACTATCATTTACTCCTATGGAGCAAAAATAGCTCTTGAAAATTCTTTTAAATTACTGCATCCAAAAAACGGCTTAATTATAGCCTCTGATTTTAATGCCGCCGCCCGAGGCGGCGTCGACCTCTACGAGCCATGTTATTACGGAAACTCACTCGCCCAGCCAGTTAATTTCGATTTTCTCTATAAATCTTTTGCTAAACAACAAAAAGTAGTTCTCTTTGAAGACCCTATCAGACCTTTACATACTTTAATTATTTGTGGAGAAAATTTCGAGCACCCTTTAAGGCTAGGAATCACTTATGAACGGGTTTTTAAACAAAATATGATATTAAGAATGTTTTATCAGTTTCTTTTAGAAATTAAACAAAGCATATACATCCTTTTAATAATAAGCATGCTCTACGCAGCCTATTATATTTTCACTCTATACGAGCAAAATTTTTCTGCCCCATAATATCCTGTAAAAAAACTTGGTGAGCTCCTCTGGTTTTCATATGTTTTATAAAACTATTTCGCAGTATCGAAGCTGATATTTTCTTTTCTATTCCAGCTGCTTCAGCCTTGGCTTGAATAGTGCGATAGACCTCTCTTGCACTAATATTAAAAAGCCTATCTACTGATTTTAAATTATTATCACTAATATATTTTTCTAATAAAAGCTTCACTGAATCTATCATCGGTACTAATCTTGACTTAGAAGTAGAAGAACGATTTATAAAAATAATCTCTTCAGCAAAAGAAATATCCTCTATCGTAAGTGCTAAAAGCTCATTTACCCTTAAACCACAGGAATACAGTAATTCTAAAAGTAAATCAGTCCGCAAGTCGGACTGCTCGCAATCTTCAATTTCTGCGTTTTCGCCCGCCTCATTTTTGACTTTACTTAAAAGTAAATCGACCTCCTCTTCACTTAAAATTTCAGCTTTTTTATTACGATACTGCGTATCCCGCACTATCTGAGTAAAAGGATCACGTGAGACTAGAGAATTTTCTTTAAGCCAATTCCACATTTTATGCACAGCAGTTAATTTTCTATTAACGGCAGCCGTACTAGCACCAGATTTCCTGATTTCCTGAGAAAAACATTCTAAATTATCAGCATTCAAATCTATTATCTTGAAATCCTCTCCAAGATTGGCTCTTACAAAGTTAGAAAAATCAATTAAATCTCTTTTATAGAGCCTGAGCGTATTATAGCTAAGTCCACTAAAATTTTCTAAATAATCAAGAAACTCTACAACGACCTGCATATTATAATTCTAAATTAGATAGTCTCTCAAACACAGATAAAGCTCAAGAAGATATTTAAATATGACAGAAAAGAAAAAAATTTTCGCGGTTATCCCTGCTGGTGGCATGGGTACCAGAATGAACAGTCGCAAACCTAAACAATTCCTCACGATATTTGATCAGCCGATATTAGCAGTGACTATCAGAGCCTTAGCAAATACTGGACTATTCAGTAAGTTTATTATCCCTAGTATAGACCTCGTAATGACTAAAAAATTAGTAGAACAAAAATTACCTTATCTAGATATCAGCATAGTTAAAAATGGAAAAACGCGCCAAATGAGCGTCCACAGTGGCTTAGATTTTATTAAAACTCTAGATGAACAGCCAGATTTAATCCTAGTACATGACGCTGTTCGTGTATTGATCACAAAAGAAACTATAAACAAAGTAGTCGACAAAGCGATAGAGACTGGAGCTGCGATAGCTAGCAACAGGATCTACGATACTTTAAAACTCAGCCAATCAGAAGCTGATGAAGATATATTAATCAAAAAAAATATTTCTCGTGAGAACATGTGGCAGGCACAAACGCCACAAGTCTTTAAATCAGAGATAATACTCTCGGCTTACGATAAAGCTAAAAATGACCATTTTGAAGGTACTGACTCCGCGAGCCTTGTAGAGAGATTAGGAATCCCTATTCATTTAGTAGAGACTACTAGATTTAATTTTAAAATCACCACTCCCGAAGATTTAGAAATCGCAGAGATTATACTTTCTCATAGGAAAGATAATTAAGTCTGTGATAAAAAATGCTATTCCTTGCATTTTTCAGCGGACCCCTAAGTAGAATATCAAAAAACAAATTTGACATACTTTCCAAAGTAATGGCTATTCAAAATAATAGCAACCTATTTTTAAATTTACCTCCGAAAACTCAGGAGCGGGTATCTAATTTAGCTACAGGCTTAATCGCAGCAATCAAAGACGATACACCTATCAGCCCAGATTCACTATTAGGATTTCTCACTAATTTAATCAGAGGTGAAAAGCCAAGCGAAGCAAGCACTAATACTCAAGAGTGGCTAGAATTACTACAAAGTACTAACAATCACAAAAAGAAAAAACA
>JAGWWP010000021.1 GCA_018970325.1 Cyanobacteria bacterium REEB446
CCATAAAACAAGCTACAGTCCCAACTAGAGCGGCTAAATAAGATATTTTCTTTTTACCTATCTCAGCATTAAAACGATAATAATTTTCCATATCCTTAATCGTCTCAAAAGTATAAGACTCTAAAGCCCCTTTAAAAGAAAATATTCGAGGTGAATCAGCAAGGTATATTTCTTTTTTGGCATCCCAGACTTCTACCGATTCTTCAAGAGTCCCCGTTTTAAAATGTGCAAGCGATTTTTGAAAAATTCGCAACTGCCTATCTGTATAAAACCCACCCCAACGTACAAATTTTCCACCTACATAAAACTTCCTCGCTATTTTAAAACCAATTGCACCCTTTACCATTTGCTTTACAAATTTCTTATTCATTTCCTCAATCAAGGAATTAGTCAAAACCTCATTTGCAGATAAATGCATAACCCATGAATAAGAACAGAGAGATACAGCAAAGCTCTTCATACGGCTTACACCTAACCATTGCTTCTGGTAAACCTTATCTGCATGCCTTTCTGCAATTTTCAAAGTATTATCTACACTACCATAGTCAATTACAATAACCTCTTTAGCAATTTTTTTTGCTTGCTTAATAGCCTTCTCAAGATGCTTAGCATCATCACGCGTAATCATAAACACAGATATATCTGGCAATGTCTGTACTTTTGTTGACATACGGATATTATATGCCCGATTTGCATTTTCAACACTTTATGAAGTGATAGAATCTATTAACGAGATCGCTGCCACAAATGCGCGAAGATCTCTAAACGATGGAGAAGTGACCGAGTGGTTTATGGTGCAGTCCTGGAAAGACTGTGTACTGGTAACGGTACCGGAGGTTCGAATCCTCTCTTCTCCGCCAGTAATAAAAGAAAAAGAGATGGGGTTTTATGCCCCATCTCTTTTTCTTTACTAGGGTGGTGAAGGGAGCATCCATTGGTAAAAAAACGATACTCTAAAATCGTTTTTTTACGTTCCTCTGGGGTGGGTGCGTGTGATTATAATTCTCTCCATGAGAGCTTCCCTTAAACCTCTCTTCTTTGCTTTTTTGTTTACTTAGAGCCTTTGGCTCTAAGTTGTTTGGGGGAGGATGTTAAAGTCGATGTACTCGTGCAAGATGAGACTATCTGGCTTACACAGAAAGCTATGGCGGCATTATTTGGTGTGCAAATACCAGCTATAAATAAACATGTGAAGAATATCTTTAATGAAGGTGAACTTGATGAACAAGTGGTTATTTCCAAAATGGAAATAACCACTGAACATGGTGCCATTACAGGAAAAACTCAAACTAAGCTCACAAGCTTCTATAATCTTGATGCTGTCATCTCAGTTGGGTATCGGGTAAATTCTGCTAAGGCAACGCAGTTTAGAATCTGGGCTACCAAAACCTTGAAAGAATTTATTCAAAAAGGCTTTGTGATTGATGATGAGCGATTGAAGCAGGGCACTAATGTCTTTGGCAAAGATTATTTTCGTGAATTATTAGAGCGTGTTCGCTCTATCCGTGCAAGTGAACGGCGAATTTGGCAACAAATTACAGATATTTTTGCAGAATGTAGTTTTGATTATGACCTACATTCAACCACTACAAAAGACTTTTACGCCATGATTCAAAACAAGTTTCACTTTGCCATTGTGGGGCAAACTGCTGCTGAAATCATTTTCACGAAAGCAGATAGAAGACTGGAGAATATGGGATTAAGCACATGGAAGAATTCACCAGATGGGCGTATCCTAAAATCAGATGTTACTATCGCTAAAAATTACCTTTCTGAAAAAGATATAAAACGCTTAGAGCGAGCAGTCTCAGGATATTTTGATTATATTGAAGATTTAATAGAGCGTGAAAACACTTTCACCATGCAGGATTTTGCAAATAGTATAAATGAATAAATAAGGGTAACACTTTTGAAATGATTCTTTAAATAAAAAGATTATTAATGAACGAAACAGAATGACCAACAAGTCTCAAAAAGCACATAAACTCACTTAATAAACTCAGAAAATAAAAACTCATTTCCGCACATGCGGTGAATAGCAACCCTATTTACCGCATAATATGCAGCGATTAATCTTGACTTTGCGGTGATTAACCCCTATAATCACCTTAGATAATGCGGTGATTAACATGTGGATTCACGAAAAGAAAAATTGGACAAACTTCATATGGGGTGTGGAAGCCCTTACATCCAAGCTTGCTGATATAAGGCACCGCCAAGGACGCTTACTTGGTCGCATGGAGGGCTTGGGCTTTGAACTCAAGCGTGAAGCGAGTTTGAGCACGCTCACCAATGATATTGTCAAATCCTCCGCCATTGAAGGTGAAAACCTGAATCCAGAAGAAGTGCGTTCATCTATTGCTCGCAAACTGGGCATTAACATTGCTGGGCTTATTCCCAGCAGCCGAGACGTGGAAGGCATCGTTGAGATGATGCTGGATGCTACACAGCAATTTGTGAAACCACTAACCAAAAAGCGTATGTTCAACTGGCATGCAGCTTTGTTTCCAACGGGGCGAAGCGGAATGTATCGAATTAAAGTTGCTAGCTGGCGCACTAAGGACACTGATCCTATGCAGGTTGTTTCTGGTCCCATTGGCAAAGAAAAAGTTCATTTTGAAGCACCCAGTGCAGACCGCCTGAAAAAGGAAATGCGAGAATTTCTTGCGTGGTTTGACAACGGAGATGAAACTGACCCCGTCATTAAAGCAGGCATTGCTCACCTGTGGTTTGCAACCATTCATCCTTTTGAAGACGGTAATGGACGAATTGCAAGAGCCATTGGTGATATGGCACTAGCTCGTGCAGATGGCACACAGAATCGTTTTTACAGCCTTTCATCACAGATAGAGGCAGAACGTAAGCAATACTACGATGAGCTTGAAAAACAACAGCGTGCTACACCTGATATCACAGACTGGCTGTCATGGTTTTTGGATTGCCTCGGTCGAGCCATTAGCAATGCCGAAATAACACTGGGTAATGTTCTATTCAAGGCACAGCTATGGGATATCATTAACCAAAAGCCAGTCAATGACCGCCAGCGCTTGATCATTAACCGCATGCTTGAAGATAACTTTCAAGGGTTCATGAACACCTCAAAATACGCAAAACTAGCTAAATGCTCTAACGATACAGCACTCAGGGATATTCAAGAATTAAAGGAAAGAGGAATTTTTCTTCAAAATTCAAGCGGTGGACGTAGTACCAGTTATAGATTACCTAATCTAAATGAACTTCCATAGTTTCTAGAGTTTTATTAGACACTCGCTATCAAAGCTTTCCAAGGCAAAGCCAGTACTTCATCATTAAGACCGTAAGCTTCCTCACCAGTATATAAAATAAGTCCTTTTTCTATATTAGCCTTGGGATAGGATTCTCTAAAAGCTAGGATGCCTCTTGCATCGTGTTTTGTGAGATTAGACTTAGCCTTAATTTCTATTGGATAGAATTTAGCATCTATTTCCAGTAATAGATCTATCTCTGCACCACCGTTAGAACGCCAGTGGTAAAAAGAAGGTGCTATTTTTAATGATTGAGCTAATCTGAAAATCATATTTATGCAAAAAGTTTCAAATAAAGCTCCCCAAAGTGGATGAGCAGCGAGAGCTTCTGCTGAAGAGATTCTCTGCAAGTAGCATAGTAAACCAGTATCCATAAAGTAACCTTTAGTTTTTTTGGAGACTCGCTTGGTGAGATTATTAGAGTAAGCTATTACTTCACGCCATTGATAACCATAGATTAATATATCCAACCACTTAGAAGCCTGTTTGGGAGAGAGACCTAAATCTCTTCCCAACTGTGATTTATTTATTTCCTGTGCGCTATACGCTGCTATTAAAGAGACGAAGCGTGAGAATAAACTTAGATCACTGATGTCTGCAA
This sequence comes from Cyanobacteria bacterium REEB446, assembly GCA_018970325.1. Lineage (GTDB taxonomy): Bacteria > Cyanobacteriota > Vampirovibrionia > LMEP-6097 > LMEP-6097 > LMEP-6097. The sequence continues at coordinate 3,886 of JAGWWP010000021.1, forward strand.
ACATACGAACGTCTCTTTCTATATAAGTTTGCATATAAGATTTAAAGTAATCTGGAATAAATTCTTCTTCAAAGTCTAAAGTAGCAGGAAAGCTGCCCTGCCAGACTGTTTGATATAAAGTTTTATTTAGTTTTAGCGTGCTACTTACTTTATTTTGAAGACTATTCGGGCTTTTTAAATAAGCCTCGAGCCAATGCCTTTCCCCTTGGTCAGCTATTTCATAAGCAGTCATACCCTCTAACTCAAGAATACCAACCCTACCAGCAAGGCTTTCAGAGATATTTCGAATGATAGATATATTCTGTGAACCCGTTATAATGTACTGCCCCTTTTGAGGTGACTTATCAACTCTTCTTTTAATCGCTGGGATTAATTCTGGTACATATTGAATTTCATCTAAAATAAGTGGAGCAGGAAAATTGTCTAAAAAGCGGTCTGGATCTTTTCGTGCCTCAAATAAATCTTGCACTGGATCAAAGGTAATAGATTTTAAATTCTTGAAAACCTTTTCCATTAAAGTCGATTTACCTACTTGCCGAGCACCTTTCAGTAAGACTATCTTAAAATTTTTGCTTAGCTTTAATAATTTATCTTCAAGATGCCTATGAATATAAGTCATAATTACCTAACAGTTTATCCTTCACGGGGATAAACCGCAAGGTAATTTTCAGATCTACCACTTTGCAAAGTCCACTTAATTATTGTTAAAATCAGGAACCATGCTAGTTAACATCCTTGAAGAAAATAATAACTGCGAGCTTATATTTTCCGCTGAGCTTCCAAATGCTCGATCGAAAAGGTATATCAAAAAGATTCTAAAAAAATATGGGGAAAGAGTCTTATTAGAAGAAGCTACCCTAGAGGTGGCTTTGCTTTCTGAATTTAGAGAAGAGTGGATCGAAGAGGCACAGAAAAGATTAGGGTATAATTTCTTGAAAAATTTTTTTTACAAGGTAGAGAACTTTAAAGTCAAAGGAAAAGGACATCCAATATACTTTGAATGCATTTCTTTTTTCTCTAAGCCCTTATCACCAGAGCATTACAAAGGCTTTGAACTTGAGCTAAAAATCCCTGAAATCGATAGAGAGAATTACATTAATATGAGAGTCGATGAGATTTTCTATGATCTAGCCGAGCATCACCTAACTGATGAAAATGTTAAACCACCTAATAAGGTAGAAGCCGATATTAAAGTCATAGACAGGGATACTGGAGAGGAACTTGAAGAGCTTTCAGAAAGTTTTTTTGACTTTGTTGAGACTGGAACTTTTCCAGATATCATATTAAACGAAATTAAGAACTATAAAGCTGGAGACACTTTCGAAGTGGAGTTTAAAGTCAGTGAGACAGAGGAAGATGAATGGCTTCGAGATGAATATCTAGGTCAAACCCTGATTTATAAAATAAAAATCAATGCAGTTTATAGAGAAGTTGTCCCACAGCGACCTTATACAGATACGTTAGCCCAAAAACTTGGCTATGAAAATCTAGAAGGAGTTATAAATAAAGCTAAAGAAAGACAAGCACTCTACGAAGCTGATATTTACGAAGATACATTGTTCGGAGAATACTTAGCGAAGGTCGCAGAAAATTTACAGCTTAAACCTACAGAGAATATGATTTTTGCAACAAAACTTGAATTAGGGATTATAGACGAAGATGGGGACTCTCTTATAGAAGATAGTAGTTGGAACTCTGATGAATACATCATTCGAGAAATCTTCGAAAAAGTTCTCGCACCTCAAATCTTTGTTGCCGAAGGTATGTGCATGTATGAAGAGCCTTTGATTCAAATGGCTTTAAAAGCAAGTGGTAATGATGCGGATAAAGAGGTAATTTCTGATAAAGTACTTGAACTTGCTCTAAAAAAAAATATCGAATGGTTAAAGATGAATATTGAAAAATTAGTTACCGTAAAATTAATTGACTATGCTCCCTGTTAACCGAAAATAAGCATAAACTCTCTTCTTTACTCGGCACTTGCGAGCAAAGCTCTCCCCAAAAGCACTTTGGTCACCTTTGATTTGTAACCATTCATCTTTTTTAAGACGGCAATGGATGAATTGCAAGAGCCCTTGGTGGGGGCTTGGTATAATTTAGGTTAAATATAATAAAAACGTTATAACAAATGCAAAAATACGCAGTAAATCAACAATTAATTGAAACACTTTTAGCTTGGGTAAACTCTGGAGAAATTGCAATCCCAGAAATTCAAAGACCTTTTGTTTGGGATAATTCAAAAGTTCGCGATTTAATGGACAGCCTGTATCAAGGTTATCCGGTTGGTTATGTTATCGCTTGGAGAAATCCAAACGTGCGATTGAAAGACGGCAGTTTAAGCGAAGGCAAAAAAATCCTCATTGATGGACAACAGCGTGTAACTGCATTAACGGCTGCCATTCTTGGGCAATATGTAATAAATAAAACCTACGAGAGAGTAAAAATCAAAATTGCCTTTCATCCAATTGACGAAAGGTTTGAAGTCCAAAACCCTGCAATTCTAAAAGATAAAACCTGGCTCCCAGACATTTCACAAGCAATCAATGGAGATCTCTTTGAAATCGCCGATCAATATTTTGCACTTAATCCAGACGTTGACAAGAAACAAGTTCGCAACGCTTTTTCTAACTTAATGAACATTCCGAAAAAACAAATCGGGATTATAGAACTAGCTGCTGACCTAGACATTGAAACCGTTACCGAAATTTTTATTCGCATCAATTCAAAAGGTGTTGTGCTTAGTCAAGCAGACTTTGCAATGAGCAAAATCGCTTCCAATACAGAATACAACGGTAACGAATTACGAAAAGCTATTGATTACTTCTGTCATCTATGCATTGCCCCTGAATTTTATAAGCACATTGAGAATGACAAAGAATTTACGGAAACAGAATTTTTTCAAAAAATACAATGGCTCAAAACTGAGAATGAAGATTTATACGACCCTGACTACAACGATTTAATTCGTGTTGCCTTTACAACACAATTCAATAGAGGAAGACTGTCTGACTTGGTGAGCTTATTATCAGGCAGAAATTTTGAAACACGAACTTATGAAGACACAATAGCTGAACAATCGTTTGCGACATTAAAAACAGGTGTCATAAATTTCATCAACGAAACCAACTTCAAACGATTTTTAATGATAATAAAATCAGCAGGTTTTATTTCCCCAAAACTTATCCGTTCACAAAACGCAATCAATTTTGCTTACATAATTTATCTCAAACTAAAAGAATTAGGTATTAATTCAGTCGCCATAGAAAGCTATGTAAGACGTTGGCTAGTTTACAGTATCCTGACGGGTCGTTATTCTGGTTCACCAGAAAGTACCTTTGACTTCGACATCAAACAAATTTCACAGAAACCTTTTGACCAATACTTGAGAGAAAAAGAAGAAGGTGAACTTTCAGATGCATTTTGGAATGCTTCACTGCCACAGAGTTTAGACACATCCGTTGCAAGTAGTCCTTACTTTCACGTTTTCTTAGCAGCACAAGTTAAAGCTAACGACAGAGGATTTTTATCAAAAGACATTTTAGTTGGTGAGCTCGTTTCACTTCGTGGTGATATTCATCATTTGTTCCCGAAGGACTATCTGAAAAAGAATGGGCTAGACAAGAGTAAATATAACCAAATTGCAAACTATGTCTATATGCAATCGGAAATCAACATTAAAGTCGGCAACAAATCGCCTAGAGATTATTTTGAAATTATTACAACTCAAATACAAGACAGTAGCAGACAAGTAAGCGGACTTTCAACTCAACAAGAACTTTTGGGTAACTTGCAAATGAATGCTGTACCAGCAGAAATAATGCAAATGAGCATTAACAATTACAACGACTTCTTGACTGCAAGACGAAAGCTTATGGCTATAAAAATCAAAGAATATTACCACTCACTGTAAACGCTTAAAACAAGAAATAATCACTTAATAAACTCAGGCACGAAGCGAGTCTGAGTGCGATCATTCATCTTCCTCATCAATATATAAAATGAGTCTTTTTTCTATATTAGCCTTGGGATAAGACTTGAAGTAATCTGGAATAAATTCTTCTTCAAAGTCTAAATTAACGCCTCTGAAAAATCGAATTAAATGTCATTGCTTTAACTATCGACTCTTTTAATTCAGTATCTGAGATATGATCTGAGTCATTATTTGCTGCTGAAACTCTAGCAGCAGCAGAAATATATTTACCATTACCAAGAAGAAAATCTATGTACGGAGAGAGCAAATCCTCTTTTATATAAACGGTGTCACCTTTTTTTAAACTAAGCTCTGCTAAAAAATCCTGAGCATTTTTTCCAAGTTGAAATTGTGCTAAAAAATATTGAACTGAATCTTTACCAGATTTACTTAACACTACATAAACACTATTTTTTCTATTTGTTTTGATGATCCTACCAAAACAACGTCTCTGACCTCTGCTAAAGCAAAGCCCGAAGGAATCTCTTTGCTCTGTGACTGATCTCCAAGATTTATAGTGTGCTTAGCATCAATGATTTTTTTTGCTTCGGTTTTATAATCAAGTATTAAAGACTCGAATTCGAGTACAGGAAGTTTCACCTTAAGGCGCGTGTAGTGGAACTTCAATTTCTGCGTTTTCCTCGTCGTTCGGCTACACGCCCCTTGCAAAAAACTTATGACCAGTTTACAATTCTAGTCATAAGCAATGAATCCAAAAGATCAAGAGAGCAGAAAATTTAAAATATTAGAGTCAGCTCGTAAACTCTTCAGTCACTATGGCTTTGAAAAAACTACTATTGAAGATATAGCTAAAGAAGCGGAATTAGGTAAAGGTACTATCTATTTAGAATTCGATAGCAAAGAAGCCATCTTAATGGCAATTATCAGAAATTTTATAGAAGAAGAGTTAGCTGAAATAAAAGACTATGTAACTGAGCTAAATGAAGAAAGACATAAAAACTCTAAAGCTAAAAACAATCAAGAAAAAGAATTCAAAAATCAAAGCATAATCAAACAGACAAAAAAATTATTTCTGAATCATATTTTAAGAACCTATGATATTGCGACTAATCACCTGCACAGCTCAGAAGCATTAGTACACACCAGTAACCGTGTCAGAAGTGAGTTTGAAACATTTTTCACCAGAAAACATAATATGTTAGCTGAACTACTTGAGCTTGCTGCTGAGAATAAAGAGATTAAAAAATCCCATGACTTTTCTTATCATGCAAGCCTTATTCTGAAAGGATTATGTGGTTTAATGCCACCTTATAATCCCCATATAAATGCCAAAGGAAAGCTCTCTATCATAACCCGAAAAGAACTAGAAAATTACACGAAAGACTTATTGGATATTTTATTTACATGCACATAATCGCCTTAAAAATGCTGTTCGGAGATAAAGTCAAGTTCACGACCTTAGTCTGTGGTATCGCTTTTTCGGTACTGCTTATAACTCAGCAGGGGTCAATATTCTGTGGCTTAATGCTCAGAACTGGTTCTACTATATTCGACACTGGAGCGCCTATCTGGGTGTCTGATCCAGGAGCCACTTCTTTAAATAATCCAGTATCACTAAGAGCAAGCGAATTACAAAGAGTTAAAAGCATAGATGGAGTAGCTCAAGCTTCACCGTTTTTAATGCACAGCACTGTCGCTCAATCAGACACTGGTGCCACTGGATTAGTGCAATTAGTAGGTGTAGACGATGAAACCCTTATGGGTATTCCTCGCGACCTTATAGCTGGAGATTTTAAAGGCTTAAACACCCCAGATGGAGTTTTTATAACCACCTCTAGGCGAGAATATTTCGGTTCACCCGAGCTTGGAGATTACTTCGAGATTAATGAACATCGTGTAAAAGTAGCTGGGGTTTTAGATGCGAGTAAAAACTTCACTCCCTTTCCTAGTGTCTATACCACTTATAATAAGGCTCTTCAAATATTACCACCTCGCTCTAAATACCTATCTTTTATATTAGTTAGTCCAGAAAACGGTATCAATGAAAGTGAATTATGCAAAAAAATAGAAAACGAAACTGGGCTAAAAGCTTTTACCCAAAAGGATTTCTTTTTGAAGACCATGGCTTACTGGGCACAAAACACTGGTATTCCAATAAATTTTGGCATCACCGTAATTCTAGGAATAATTATCGGCATAGCTATTTCGATTCAAACCCTCTATACATTTATGGTTGAGAATATGAAGCAGTTTGGTACCTTTAAAGCTATAGGTATTAGTAATGGTGAACTTGCCATGATGATATTTTTACAAAGCAGCTTTGTCGCTGTCATCGGCTACGGTATAGGAGTGGGTTTAATGGCGATAATGGGCTTAAATGTTCCTCGTAATGGCGAACTAGCCTTCTATACTCCTTATCAGCTTTTAATCATAGCCTTCGTCTTAGTTTTCTTTTTCTGCACCGCAGCTAGCCTTGTCAGCATCAGGCAAGTATTAAAAATAGAACCAGCCATAGTATTTAAAGGATAGAAATAGAGAGAGAAATAACTATGAATAATGCAGTTACCCTAAATTCAATCAATAAATCCTTTGGTGAAGCTGAATACAAGAATCAGGTGCTTTTCGATATTAATCTAAATATTCCTTTGGGGAAAATAAATTTTATAGTAGGGCCCTCTGGCTGCGGTAAAACCACGCTTATCAGCATAATCGCAGGCATATTAAATCAGGACTCTGGCAAAGTTAAGCTCCTAGATATAGATCAAAAAGACCTTACAGAAAAAACTAAAAGCTCATTTAGAAAAGAAAATATCGGTTTTATTTTTCAGCAGTTCAATCTAGTACCGACCATTTCAGTTATAGAAAATGTCGCTATACCATTATTGATTCAGGGAAAGGGTTTCAGTGAAGCGCTAAAAAGAGCAAGTGAAATTCTAAATAAAGTTGGTTTACAAGAAAAAGAGAAGTCGCTGCCTAAAAATCTATCTGGCGGTCAACAGCAAAGAGTCGCTATCGCAAGAGCTTTAATTAATGAGCCTAAAATTATTATCTGCGATGAGCCAACAGCATCACTAGATGGTCAAACTGGAACTACTATAATGGAGATGCTTTCAAGCATAGCAAAAGAAACAGCCACTACTGTAATTATCGTTACCCACGATAATAGAATTTACAATTACGCAGACAGAATCATAGAGATGGAAGATGGGAGAATTAAAAATGTTCGAGAAATTAATGGATAAACTAGTTAACTTTTTTAGGGATTTTAAATATCTAAAGCTTCCCACTTCTACGCTATTTGCCTTTCTCGGAGTGCTGCTCGCGCTCTTTTACATAAGCACTAAAGAATTTAAAATTAAAGCTAAAGCTCCAGTTACAGCTGCTGCAAATAAACCCTTCACTTCAAGCATCAGTGGCACTGGCATTATAGAATCAGTCGGGAAAAATATAGACATCGCTCCTTATTACGCAGGCAGAGTAGCAGAAGTTTTCGTCAAGGAAGGTGACAGCGTAAACATGAGCAGTCCACTATTTAAATTAAACGACCTTGAAAGCAGAGCTGGATTAGCTTCCATTAAAGCTGAACTAGATGCCCAGAATGCTGTATTAAAAAACATCAAACAGCAATATTCACGACTAGAAAACTTAGAAAACAAATCTGCGGTCTCTGAGCAGGACATAAGCAGTAAGGCGCTTGAATTAGAAAAGGCTAATGCTGATTTCAGAAAGCTAGAAGCACGAATAAGAGAACAGGAAATACTTTTAGAGCATTCTATTATAAAATCTACAGTCGCAGGCAAGGTCTTACAAGTAAATATCAGAGCTGGTGAATACATAATTCCAAACTCAAACCCAGCACCCGTAGTATTAGCAGAAGACAAGCAGTATCAAGTAAGGGTAGACATTGATGAAATCAATGCATCACATATAAGACCTAATCAAAAAGCCTACGCCTTTTTAAAAGGAGATACTTCTAAAAAATTCCCTCTAGAATTCGTTCGCATAGAGCCTTACATGGTTCCTAAAAAAGACCTAACTGGAAATACCGCTGAAAGGCACGATATTAGAGTATTACAGATCATATATTACTGTAAAAAGCCTGAATTCCCTATTTATATAGGTCAGCAATTAGAAATTTACCTAGAAAAAAGCTAGAAGGGACTGCTCGCAAGTTCAAGGCAGAGGAGGACGCAAGCAAAGAGGAAATATGAAAAAAATATCTACACTAATAATTTCACTTCTAATAATTTCACTAGAATGTAATATCCTTGCGGTTAATGCATCAAGCTTTGTAGAAAAACCTGAGCCTAACACTATCTATAACTTAAGCCTAGTAAGCTTTGTAAGTGATGAAGAATTAGAGACTCAAGACTGGTGGTTATTATATGCAGATGAAAATCTAAATAGCTTAATAGATAAGGTTAGTAAAAATAATCTTGACCAAAAAATAGCTTTAAATAGACTTGAAGCCAGTTATTTTCAGGCTAGAGCTAGCCTCGGAAGAGAGTTTCCGAATATTAGTATCGGCAGCCAATATAATGGTCAAAAAAATCCAGAAAATCTAACAGCATTTCCTGTTGGCAGGCTTAATACCCCTGGACCCCGAGTCTTTGCACCAGGGAAATGGGTGAATATTTACAACTTACCTATAAATCTTAGTTATGAACCAGACTTCTTCTTAAAAAATCATCTGAAAACTAAATCTAAACAGCTTCAGGCGGAAGCCACTCAGTATGAAGCAGAGCTCAATAAACTTAATATTACATATAAAGCTACAGAACTTTATTTCAATTTAAGCAACATCGAAAAACAGATACAATTGCAGGCAGATATCTTAAATTTAACGAAAAGAAATGCCTTACTCACTAAAAGTTTAGTCGACAATGGTCTCGGCAACAGGATTTCATTAAACATAATCAATGAGAATATTAAGGATCAAGAAATAAAATATAGGGCTTTAATAAATACTAGAGATATTTTACTCAGCGATCTTGCTTTTCTTATGGGCGAAAAGCCTTATATTACAAATATGACAAGCGACCTTGAACTGATAAAGGAGCCGAAATTAAACCGAGAGAACCTCAGCTCAGAGCTACTTTACAACAGACCCGACATTAAAATTTCAGAAAAGCTTCTAGCAGCCTCAGATGTAGACATTCAGGTCGCTAGAAAAGCCTATCTACCAAGCTTTAGCCTAACTTTACAAAACAGTTTAAGCTCCGTCAATATCAGCAATTTAGTAAGCCCTGAAAGCTTACTTGCAGCAGTAGTCGCAGGCATGACTCAGACATTATTTACAGCTGGGGCAAGAGAAGCTGAATTAAATTACACTCAAGCTAAAAATAAAGAACTTTTAAATTCACACACTAAAACCATTCTAAATGCTTTAAAAGAGGCTGAACTTGAGCTAAAAAACTTAGATAAATCACAGAACATACTTGCATTAAATCAAGAAAAAGAAGAATTAATCAAAGATAGACTTCTACTAAATCTTGATAAAAATAAGCAGGGTATTATTTCAGAATTGGATTTAAATTTAGTTAAAGTAGAGGCCCTCCAAGCAGAGGCTTTACGACTAGAGGCAAAGACCAGAAAATTAATTTCTTTTTCCATGCTCTCTAAAATACTTGGCGGCAAAGCTTGCATAGACCAAGAAAACTTGCTATAATAGTAAGAATAAAGTTTAAATTAAATCTTTCAAGTCGAGCCAAAAGCTCGATTTTTTGTTTTAATGGCTTATATATTTCTAAGATATTATTAAAAAGGAGTTCTTAATTATGAATAAAATCATATCTGTATTCTCTTTGCTAACTGTTTTAACAGTTCTTTATAGTCCAGTAAATGCTGCTCAAATCAGCAAAAGCGGAATCAGCGGTAAAAGTGTATTAGCTGGTGTTCTTTCACTAATCATTTGGCCAGGTATTGGACAAGCTGTAAATGATGAACCTGGAAAAAAAGTGTTGACTCATGGAATAATCGGGTTATTACCCCCTTTCAGATTCTGGTCTGGTTATGACGCATTGGTAGATCGCCATGGCGGATACTGGGAAGGTAAAGTTTAAATATCTATAAGGGACTTCGATTTCATTAAAAAATCATGTCAACAATTCACGGGGAACTGTAACTGGTAACTCAATACCAAAAACCTTTTTAAACTTTGCAATAACAAGCATCTCAGCTGCATTACCATTAGGCTTAATCAAGTATGATTTACCATTAAAGACCTCTTGAACCAAGAGCATATCAATTTTAGGTTTATCTGCTTCGAAAAAGCTTATTTTACCAGCAGCACAATATTTCTCAAGATCAAGCTTAGCTGGTAACTCAAACTCTAGGCCGTTTACTTCCGTTAAAAAATATGTGAAGGATAATTTACCGAGACTCGTCTCAAAAACATCACCACTAACCATTATTAGCTGATCTTCAAGAGCATTAAATTTAACGAAAGCCGGACTCTGTGAAAAATATTCATTTTCCCATAATTCTGGATCTTTAGCTCCATCTAAAAAAGTTAATTTCAGAGAACCATCAGACTGTTTATCTAAAGCTGCCAAAACTCGACCACCTTCACTCGGATCTATAACGGTATAACCAACCAGATCACCTTTTTCATTATTTTGTTGATAGAGTTTAAATTTACCAGTCATAATTTTCAGATTTAAAGATAAACAAGACCATCCATAATTCCCGAAACTATCGAAGCATTTGGTCCAGTTATATGTTTCATAAGTCCAACCGTCACAGACTCTTTTCCTTCAGGTGATTCTGTTAGCTTATTAATAGGAGCCCCTGGCTTCGCATTTAGCACAGGAGGTAACACTGCATTAGCATTAGTCGTCTCAGCCTTTACCGCAAAAGTACTCCAAGCATTATCAACATTACTATTCTTCTCAGTTTTTGGTGGAAGAGCTGAATTAACAACAGCACGATTACCAATATCTCTTGTTACAAATTGATCTTTCTCAACAGGAAGCCTTGAGACGATATTATTATCAGTAGTAGTACGTGGCTCTTCCTTAGCGAGTTGTGGTGGTGATAACCTATTCTGTATAGGTGTATAATTTACATCGCCTCCAAATGATCCTATATGATTCATAATGTCTTGCGACTCCTTTAGATTTACTACTGCTTATAAATTAAGAACAAGTAAAATGATTCGATTTTTATAATTCCTAATAAATAGATCCTCTCAGTATTCTTTTTTTGCTCATGGGAATAGCTTAATTTTTTATAAACAGTGGTTATCGAAACAAACGCTGAGGGATTATCTTATTTAGGAGATTCTCTAAAACTAATTTTATTCATGGAAAAAGATGAGGCGATTGAACTTTTAAATAACTTTAAAAATAACTTACAAGAATTTAAAAAATTACTTATTAGCTCTAAGCATCCGACTATGTCGAAAATCGCAAGTAACCATGAATTAGTAGATGAGCTCAGAGGAAAATTAGAAAGCCCTTATCAAGCATTACAGAAAATAATTTTTGAATTAGGAGATAAACCTAGCCTAATGCATGGCATGCCACCTTCACCTTACGATGCTTATGAAGCGGCCTTAGAAGATAATAATGGAGTACTTTTCAAAAGCCTTCCAGCCCTAGAACTGATCAACAAAGACTTAATTAAGGTTAAAAAGAAACTTCTTTTAGTTGAAAATGATTCTTTTAAAAAACATTTTGGAAATAAACCTTTTCCCCAAGCAACTAAACATAAAAATCTCTGGGGCATGTTCTTTGAGTCTTTTAAATTCCTGTTTATATTCTTTAAAATCCCTTTTCAATTTTTATCTAATTTTATACTTCGCCGCCCAGTCACCTGCACTATACTTTCAGCACTCATTCTGGTTTTAGTATCCATTGTAATTTAAAGTATCCTTGTTTTATACGCCTAGTGAGAGTGCCCTGTTATTATTATCAAGATGGCTATAGATAAATTTATAGAAACGATTAAAGCCTTGCGAGACCCTCTCAGTGGCTGCCCTTGGAACCGTGAACAAACTCATGCTTCACTTAAAAGATATCTCCTAGAAGAACTCTACGAATGCCTAGAAGCTATAGATTTAGTAGAAAACAGTACAGATAAAACCTCAGCAAATAACAGTTCTGATTTAATGCTCAAAGAAGAGCTTGGTGACGTACTATTACAAGTCGCCTTACATTCTCAAATCGCAGAAGAGCGTGGCGCCTTCACTTTTAATGACGTAGTCGAATACGTAAATGAAAAAATGATCAGGAGACACCCTCATGTTTTTAAAGACGCTAAAGCTGCAAATGCAAATGAAGTAGATACTCACTGGGAAAAAATCAAAAAAGCTGAAAAGAGTCACCGAAAATCTATTTTTGAAGGTATTCCTAAAGAGCTGCCAGCTTTAGCTAGAGCATGGTTAATTTCAAAAAAAGCTGTCAGAGAAAGCTTTGAATGGGATGAAGAATCTAAACTTTGGGAACAGCTACAGAGTGAAATTATTGAGTTGCAAGAGATAGTCTTAAATAAAAAGTCTTTAAGTGATACCGAAAGAGCTGATGCTGAATTAGAGCTTGGTGACATATTATTCACTGCCGTAAATGTCGCAAGATGGTTTAAAATCGATCCAGAAGATGCTTTGAGAAAAACTAATAATAAATTCACTGAAAGATTTGATCTTATGATGGAAATAGTAAAAGCTCGTGGTGCAGACAGTTTAAAGGGTTTTAGCCCAGAAGAATTAGAAGCCTTCTGGAAAGAAGCTAAACATAAACAAAACGAGCTATGGAAGGCACTGTTGCCGAACGTGCAAGTTCAAGACTGAGGAAGGACGATGGAAGCAGAAGATGGGCGTGTAGCCAAACGAACAAGTTCAAGGCTGAGGAGGACGAATGACCGCAGTGCACTAGGTGTGCATGAGGATCATGAGGACGACGAAAACGCAGAAATTGGAGTCTCGCTACACGCCCAAGATACATTTTACTTAGGTCTCGCAGCTAAATTAGCGAAACTTGGTGAAGCCAAAGCTTTTCCTAATCCTATAGTTGGTGCAGTTATAGTTTATGCTAATACGATAATTGGCGAAGGCTTTCATCAAAAGTATGGTGAAGCTCATGCGGAGCCTAATGCTATTAAGAATCTCACCGATTTATTTAACAGTTTTATCGAAAAAAAAAACACGTCAAATAACTTTGTTGACGAGTTTTCAAAAAACTCCATTACCGCCCCACCGGTCAGTTACCTTGCAGGAGCAGAAAAACTCATTTCAGTTTTCAATAAATTTAAGAGCCTTGAAGAATTAATTCATCAGTCTACTATCTACGTCAGTCTTGAGCCTTGTAATCATTATGGCAAAACAGCCCCTTGCACGAAATTAATTCACCGCCTAGCTTTCAAGAGATTAGTTTATGCATGTCACGACCCAAACCCTTTACTAACAGTACACGACAAGTATTCGAGTCCATTAAATTCCTCTGAAGTCAAAGCCCCCCATGCTGTGAAGCGTTTTTACTTAAATGATCTCAAAGAATCAGGTATGGATATCTTATGTCTAGAAGATTACGCTAATTCATTATCAAAAAGCTCTGAGCATGAGCATAGTCAAGAATTAGCTACAATAGAGGGTTTACTAAAATTAATTAAATTTGATAACCGTATTTTCTTTGAATTTATAGATAGAAAAAATAAAACTGACTCTGAAAAAAGATCGAAAAATTACTGGCTAACGCTTAAAGTCGCTTCATATCCTGATGGAAGCATGGAGACAAAAGCTACTGAGGCTTGGATAACGAATTCTAGCTCTAGGAAAGATGTACAGAGGCTTCGTGCTACACATGAAATTTTAATCACTGGTATTAATACTATAAAGAATGACAACCCTCTGCTAAACGTACGCTTTCCAGCTTCAGAACTGAATCTGAGTGATATCTGTGATAGAGAAATTGTAATCCTTAAATCGAGTCAGGACTTTAATGAGACAGAGAAACAGAGTTTGAACATTTTCTCTTCTACTTATCAGCAAAAAGTCACAGAATTCATTATCAACCCTTTAAGTAAAAAGGCTGATAACCAAAAGGCTATTTTAAGATCGAGCGAGTTTCTTCAATCAGAGAAAGTCTTTCCAAATCTTCGCGCACTACTAAATCATTTAAGCTCCGAAAAAAAGCTAAGAATCATGGTTGAAGCTGGTCCTAATTTAATGAAAAGCTTTTTACAAGAGGGTTTGGTTGATGAAATTATTCACTATGAGCCTTTAGATATTCCATTAGAAAATTATGATGCTTCATTAAATGAAAATGATTTGATAGATACAATTTCAAGTCGATCACTAAGTAATATTTTAGATAGATACCAAAATTTGCTCAAAGAGTCTCCCCTCAATACCGATTTATGTTCTCATCGTTCTAATGAAATTTTACAGCAGTCTCAGAAATGCTATCTAAGCAAATATGAAATTATTGAAGCAACTAATATTAACGAAAGAGCTGATATTAAAGTGCTTATCAGAGTTACAAAAAACACTGAGTTAATTTAAAACGCAAAAGCCAAAAAGAGTTTTACTGAAACGCCGAAAATGGAGTTGTACAGTGGTCTCTTAAATTAATCCAGAAGTGATTTAGTCTGGTATCTGTGACTCTGTATATAGGCTAAAAGCTGATTCCTCACATCAACAGCAACACCTACCAAAATAATTAAACTAGTAGAACCCAAGCCACCAAGCGTATTTACTTGAAACCACTGTTCAGCATGAGTAGGAAGCACAGCTATAAGACCTATAGCTAAAGCACCAATTAAAACTATCCTTGAAATAATCTTCTCAAGATACTCAGAGGTCGGTCTTCCTGGCTTAACTCCTTCAAGAGTGCTACCTGATTTCTTTAAATTCTCTGCGATCTCTCTTGGATTAAGAACTATAGAAGAATAAAAGAAAGTAAAAGCAATTATCATGAGTAAATAAGCGATGGAATGCTCGACTTTAGAATACTGGAAAATGAACTCTATCCTTTCAGCAAGCCAATTACCAAAATTAGCAAGGAAAGTACCGGAAAGTGCAGTCACTCCTGGAAATTTAGCAAAAGTCTCTCTTATTAACATAGAGATAGATTGATTTTGAATACCAGTGAACGTAAGAATCTGAACAGGCATAAACAAAAGAGCACTTGCAAAAATAATAGGTAAAACCCCAGCTGGATTTATTTTAAGAGGAAGACTATGATCTTTATTCATCATATTATTTCTCTTCGCACCATATATCATAAGATTCCTAGAACCTTCCTGAATATATATAATCAAAACAGTTAAAGCTAAAAATAAAAGTACTAGGGATATAACTCCCCACTGAGGACTAGAACCAACTCTCACTGCAGTCGCAGTATCTTTAATCATAATCGGCATTTTAGAAGCGATACCTACGAAAATAAGTAAGCTCGCACCATTGCCGACACCTTTTTCAGTAATAACTTCACCTAACCACATAATAAATAGAGAGGTTATAGTCAGAACCACTACAGTCCTTATGTAAAATACCGAATCCGCTTTAACAGCTAACTGAGCAACATCCAAGAATCTTGCTAAAGCAAAGCTTTGAAATAAAGCAAGTAAAATAGTAAATAATCTAGTTATTCGCTGAAATTTCTTTCTGCCATCATCACCCTGATTTCTCTGCATCTCTTTCAAATTAGGAATGATTTCCACTAAAAGCTGCATAATAATACTAGCGGTAATATAAGGACCAATACCTAAAGCAAAAATTGATAAAGCACTTAAAGCTCCACCTGCGAACATATCCACCAAGCCAAGCAAGCCTGAAGACAGCACGGTACTTGACTTTAAAGCATTTTGGTCAACACCATAAAGTGGTATATGAACTCCAAACCTGTATACCGCAAGCAAAAGAGCCGTATACAAAATCTTCTGTATTAAACCAGAAGATTTGCTTATTTCTTGAAAGCTAAGAGTACTGTTCTCAGACTTCAATTACCTTTCCACCCGCTTTCTCAATTGCTTCCTTTGCAGAAGCACTAAACAAATTAGCTTTAACCGTAACTGCTTTAGACAGTTTACCAGAAGCAAGAATTTTCAAACCATAAGGCTGAGCTTTCTTTATAACACCATTCTGCTCAAGAATAACCAAATTGATCTCCGCAAGACCTTTTTCAGCAAGCTCTTGGATTACATCTAAATTAACGATAGAGTACTCTTTTCTATTAACCCTAGTGTTAACTTGTCTTTTGGGTAATCTTCTATATAAAGGAGTTTGTCCCCCTTCCTTGAAAGTCTTAGCCCAACCAGATCTACATTTCTGTCCTCTGTGACCACGTCCACAAGTCTTACCAGCACCAGTAGCTATACCGCGACCTTTTCTGTCTTTAGATTTTATAGCACCTTCTGCGCTTTCAAGATTTTTCATGTTATCTGCCATGGTTCTAACTCCTATATAATTATTCTGCGTCCTGCACTTGAACTAAGTGACTAACTTTCTTTATCATTCCTAAAATAGTAGGAGAATCAAAATGTACCACAACTGCGTTAGTTCTTCTCAAACCTAATGCTTCAAGAACTTTAGCTTGTTTACCACTAGCAGCAGAGACACCTCTGACTAGCTTTATAGATATTTTTTTTCTTTTAGTTTCTACCATTTTTTATTACCTCTATTAAGCAAATAACATTTGCTTAACTGTTAAATTTCTCATTTTAGCTACTTCTCTAAAACTTCTTATTGATTGAATAGCATTAACAGTAGCTCTAGCAACGTTTAGTGGAGATTTAGAACCCATAGACTTAGAAAGAATATCTCCTAAACCAGATAATTCTAAAACTATTCTTGCTGTACCACCAGCGATGATACCAGTACCATCAGAAGCAGGTTTCAACATAACTTCAGAACCACCTGCAAAACCATGAACTCTATGAGAGATAGTACTACCTACCATCGGAACATCCACTAAATTTTTACGAGCATCCACTAAAGCTTTCTTGATAGCATTCAATACTTCTGAAGCCTTGCCGACACCAACACCAACCTTACCTTTTTCATTACCGATAATAACTACTACTCTAAAAGATAGTTTCTTACCACCTTTAACAACTTTCGTTACTCTTCTAACTTGAACTACTTTCTCTGTATACTCAGATTCAGTAACCTCTGTACGCTTCTGTCTGCGAGAGCCACCTGTACCTTCTCTTCTTTTGTTGTTATTAGCACCACCGCTATTATTATTTCCAGCAAACTTCTTAAATTTAGGCTTAGCTCCAGCATTAGCATCAATATCAGCCACAACTGTCACGGCAGCAGCAAGCTCTTCAGCTTTACTGTCATCAACGTCAGCCACAACCTCTATTTCATTATTCTCAACTGAATCTATATTTTTTTCTTCTGACATTCTACAAAACTCCTACGATTAAAACTCTAAACCTGCTTCTCTAGCAGCATCAGCAAGAGCTTTAATGCGACCATGATAAAGATTACCGCCCTTATCAAAAACAACTTTAGTTACACCCTGCGCCTTCGCCAATTCAGCAATTTTCTTGCCAACAAGCTCAGCCGCTGGGATATCCGAACCAGTATCCAACTCTGTTTTAAGAGTCGGAGAATAAGTCGCAATTCCACAAATAGTCTTAGAACCAAGTGGCTCTGAACTAGAAGGATCTACGTCAATGATGACCTGTGCCGATATATGTTTATTAGATCTGAAGACACTCAATCTCGGTCTAAGTTCAGTACCAACGATTTTCTTTCTCGCTCTAAAATGTCTTTTCTTTCTTTGTATATTTCTTAAAACTACAGCCATAAAATTACCTCAGTTATTTACCACCAGACTTACCAGCTTTCTTACGAACAACCTCGCCCTTGTATCTAACGCCTTTACCTTTATAAACCTCTACTGGTCTTAATGATCTAATTACCGCAGCTACCTGCCCTACTAATTCTTTATCAGAACCTTCAACAATAATCTCAAGACCATTACCTTCAACTTTAAAACTGATACCTTGTGGCGGTTCAAAAACCTCTGGATGAGACTTACCTAACTGGAAATTAAGATTATCACCCTGTTGTAAAACTTTATAACCAATACCTTGAATCTCTAAACGCTTAGTAAATCCAATCGTAACACCAACAACCATATTGTTGATAAGGGTTCTATATAGTCCAAATAATGCAGCAGCTTGTTTAGTCTGCTTCGCAACAGAAAGCTTAACTATTTTATCTTCAACAAGAACCTTAATATCAGCTCTTAAAGTTCTCTGAAGCTCGCCCTTCGGACCAACTACTTTTACAAATGTTCCCAAGTCATTCTCTTGAACCGTTAACTGAACATTCTCTGGGATTATAATTTCTTTCTTTCCAATTCTTGACATGTTGTTATCCCTCTATTACCAAACTAGGCAAAGCATTTCGCCGCCTACTTTCTCCGCTCTTGCCTTTCTATCAGTAACTAAACCAATATTAGTACTCAAAACACAGATTCCAAGACCATTTAATACTCTTGGAACATATTTAGATTTAACATACTTTCTAAGACCAGGCTTAGATACTCTCTTGATACCTTTAATAACTGATTGACCTTGATAATACTTAAGTTCAATGACGATAGATTTCATAGCTGGATTATCATTATTAATAACCTCATATGATTTAATAAAACCCTCTGTCTGAAGCAATTGAATCAGCTCAGCTTTTAATCTACTGTACGGCACCAAGACGGCTGTCTTATTGACAGTAATAGCATTACGAATTCTAGTTAAGCAATCCGCTAACGGATCGCTCGTCACTCTATTATTCTTATTAGTTTTGATTTCTGTTTTTAATGACATATATTCTAAATTCCTACTACCAACTAGCCTTCGTTAATCCAGGGATTAAACCTTGGTGAGCCATCTCCCTTAGAGAGTTACGACATATTCCAAGATCCCGGTGATAACCACGCGGACGGCCAGTAAGCCAGCATCTATTTCTGTGTCTTATCTTAGCTGAATTCAAAGGTAAATTCTCTAATTTCTCTTGAAGAGTCATTCTTTCTTCTAAATCCAAACTTGGATTAGACATCTTATCTTTAAGCTCAGCACGCTTTTTAGCATACTTCTCGATAAGTGATTTTTTCTTTTTAGTTTTTTGAATACAAGACTTTTTTGCCATGATATTACTGTTTTGCTCCTGCTTGCTTTTTGAAAGGCATTCCTAGTTTAGTTAAAAGTTCTAATGCATCAGAGTCATTCTCTGCCGTAGTACAGATAATAATATCCATACCTCTGATAGCATCAACTTGATCGTACCTAATCTCTGGAAATATAATCTGCTCTTTAATTCCTAAAGAGTAATTACCTCTACCATCAAACGCCTTTCTAGAAACACCTTGAAAATCTCTAATTCTAGGCATCGCTACGTTAACTAATTTACTCAAGAAGTTGTACATTTTCTCTTGTCTAAGAGTAACTTTCAGTCCAACTGGCACATCTTCTCTAAGCTTAAAACCTGCTATAGATTTCTTCGCACGAGTAATAATTGGCTTTTGACCAGAAATATTAGTCAAATCCTCGATCGCCTTTTCAAGCGTCTTTGAATTAGAACCAGACTCACCTAAACCAAAATTGATAACAATCTTTATAAGTTTAGGTATCTTATGTACATTTGTACAGCCAAGAGACTTTTGAAGGTCCTGCTTTAGCTCCGTATTATATTTTTCTTTTAAACTGCTAGTCATTAGTCTAAATTATCTCCGCTTACTTTTGAAACTCTTACTTTTACACCATCTGCTTGGATTTTCTTAGCGACTCTCGTTGCTTTTTTAGATTTTTCATCCCATATCATTACCTTAGATGCAAATATAGGGGTCTCTAACTTGATAATCTCACCTTCGCTACCAGGACCTGCTGCTTTTTTATGCTTGATCTTAATATTAACTCCCTCTACGAGAATTTTTCCATCTTGAAATACTTCAAGAACTTTAGTGATCTTACCTTTATCAGAACCACTAATCACAACAACCTCATCACCAGTCTTAACATGACATTTAACTCTTGGATTAGAAGCACCAACTTTATTCAATGCTCTTGAAAGGACAAGCTTAGAACCCTTCTTAACAAAAGGTCTTATCGCTGCTTTAGTATATCTTTTTAATTTTTTTGGTGAATTATTCATTAAACTACCTCCGGCGCAAGGGATACAATCTTCATAAATCCATGCTCTCTAAGCTCTCTTGCTATAGGACCAAAAACACGAGAACCTATTGGGTTATTTTGCTTATCGATAAGAACACAAGCGTTATCATCAAACTGAATCCAACTACCATCTTTTCTTCTCTTACGCTTTCTCATACGAGCAACAACGCCACGTACGATAGCAGACTTCTTAACAGCCATATTAGGAGTAGCATCCTTAACAGTAGCAACGAAAATATCGCCTAATTCAGCTACCATGCCATTAGATTTAAGAACTCTTATGATCCTCACTCTTTTAGCACCAGTATTGTCTGCAACTATTAATTCACTTTCTTGTTGTAACATTTCTCTATATCCTTAAATTGCCTTCTGAAGAATGTTCAATAGAGTCCACTTCTTAGTTCTAGAAATAGGACGAGATTCTTCGATAGTAACTTTATCACCCTCTGTTGCAGTATTTTCTTCGTCATGAGCCACAAAAGTTTTAGAGGTATTAATGATTTTATGATATCTCTTGTGTTTTTTTCTGCTAGTAACAAGGACACTTATGGTCTTGTCACATTTAGCACTCTTTACAACTCCGATTAAGGTTCTCTTAGGCATTAGCGTTCGCTTCCTTTTGCTTTAATATAGTTTTTATTCTAGCTATAGACTTCTTTAACTCTCTTAAAGAAGAAATATTTTCTAGCTTCCTTGAATGAAGAGCCATCTTGACATCAAATAAATTAGTGTAAAGAGAATTAAGCTCTACATTTAGCTCTTCGACTGTCATTTCAATTAGTTTCTTTGCTTTAAGAATCATGATTGTAAACCTTCCTTAATAATTACCTTGCATTTACAAGGAAACTTAGAAGCAGCAAGCTCCAAAGCTCTCTTCGCTAAAGCAATATCAACACCAGCAATCTCAAATAAGATTCTACCTGGCTTAATAACAGCTACCCAAAACTCTGGACTACCCTTACCAGCACCCATCCTTGTTTCAGCAGGTCTTTGAGTAACAGGCTTATCAGGGAACACTCTGATCCAGATACGTCCACCTCTCTTAATATGACGAGTAAGAGCACGTCTAGCAGCTTCAATCTGCCTAGAGTTAATCCACTTTGGCTCAAGTGCTTGAAGAGCAACTTCACCGAAACTCACAGAAGCACCACGAGTTTCTTTACCAGTCATACGACCTCTTTGCTGTTTTCTATATTTAGTTCTCTTAGGCTGTAGCATTAGAATTCGCTCCTCCCATATTACCTCCAGCAGCTGCTTTAATATTAAGCTTCGCTTTCTCGCCTGGTCTTAAAATACCCTTATTAACCCAAACTTTGATACCAATATTTCCATAAGTAGTCAAAGACACTGAAAAACCATAATCAATATTAGCTCTAAAAGTATGACAAGGAACGCTTCCTTCTTGAGCTCTTTCTGATCTAGCGATCTCAATACCGCCAAGTCTTCCAGAAACTTCAATCTTAATGCCCACTGCACCAGCTCTCATAGCTCTTTGGATAGATTGTTTAACAGCTCTCCTAAATGCGATACGTCTCTCAAGCTGCTGCCCAATACTTTCAGCAATCAACTGAGCATCGATATCAATCTTATTAACTTCAAAGAGATTAACTTGTAAGACCACATCTGGCCTATTAATCAAAGACTGAAGCTCTGATCTCAAAGCATCTAAACCCTCATTAGCTTTACCAAAAACAAGACCAGGTCTTGCAGTGATGATATTTACTTGAAGCTGCCCAGGTTTTCTTTGAAGAATTACTTTACTAATACCTGCATTCTTAAGTTTTTTCTTAATATACTTACGTATAAGAGTATCCTCTTGCAGAACAGCTGCAAATTGACCAGCTCTAAAATCAACGAAAGTAATTGAATCCGCAGTTTCAGTTATTCCAAGCCTATTTGCACGTGGTGGTACTTTTTGTCCCATTATTTATTAGACTCCTCTTTGTTTCTATTTTTCTTATTACGTGGAGAAACATCCCACACGTGAGCAGCATACTCAGCTGGTTTTAAATCGCTCAATACAACATTCATCTGAGAACATCTCTTATAAATAGAGAAAGCTCTTCCTTTCGATCTTGCTCTAAATCTTTTTAAAACAGACTTATCATCTACTAAGAATTGAGAAATATATAATTCATCAGGATTCTCAACTCCATGATTTGCCTTGGCATTAGCCATTGCACTCAATAAAAGCTTTTTAACTGGATCAGCAGCAGCATAAGACATGAAGCTAAGTGCTTCACGAGCCTCGCCCGCTTTCATTTTTCTAATAAGATTAACAGTTCTACGCAGCTTTCTTGCTGTTTGCCTGATAAATCCAAGTCTAGCTGTAATTATATTTTTCTCTGTCATTATCTGCCAACTTTTGCCTTTTTCGCCCCCGCATGCCCTCTAAATGTTCTAGTTAAAGAAAACTCACCTAAACGATGCCCGACCATAGACTCTGAGCAATACACCGGGATAAACTTCTGACCATTATAAACAGCGATAGTAAGACCCACCATATCAGGGAGTATCATAGAAGCTCTCTTCCAAGTCTTAATAACCTTCTTATCGCCTTTAAGCTTAGATGCATCTACTTTCTTCTTAAGAGAGTGATGAATATAAGGACCTTTTTTTGTTGAACGTGACATATACTAAACCTTTATAAATTAGAGAGCCGAAACCTTCTTACCTTTTCTATTCGTGATGATGTACTTAGCAGAAAGTTTTTTATCTTTTCTAGTCTTACGACCAACCCTCTTACCAGTGAATGTCTTAGGAATACCACCAATAGGACACTTACCTTCACCACCACCATGAGGGTGATCCACTGGATTCATTGCAGAACCTCTGACCGTAGGTCTAATACCCTTAAGCCTGTTAATACCAGCCTTACCGATAACAGTATTTTTCTGATCAGCGTTACCAAGTTCGCCAATAGTAGCGATACAGTCCATATGAACTCTTCTAAGCTCACCTGAAGGCAGCTTCAGAATCGCATAATCGCCATCCTTAGCAGAAAGCATCGCAGAAGAACCTGCCGTTCTAACCATCTGTGCTCCCTTACCTTTAGTAAGTTCGATATTATGAATATTAGTACCCTGTGGAATATCTCTTAAAGGAAGAGCGTTACCAACGGCAATCTCAGAAGCTGGACCAGATTCAACCGATGAACCGATAGTCAAACCTTTCGGAGCAAGAATATAACGCTTATCTCCATCCTTATAAAACAAAAGAGCTAAATGCACATTTCTGTTTGGATCATACTCTATAGCCTTGACAGTAGCTGGCACACCAAACTTTTCTCTCTTCCAATCAATAACTCTATATTTTTTCTTAACTCCGCCGCCCTTATGCCTGCAAGTGATCTTACCAGCGTTATTACGACCAGTAGATTTTTTCAACTTAGATAGCAAGGCTTTTTCAGGCTTAGACTTGGTTATATCTTGCCTATCAAGAGTAATACAACCTCTTGTGCCTGGTGTTCTTGGATTTTTTTTCTTTAGGGCCATGATTATTCTTGAGCGTATATTAGTTACGACCATTAGCCGTAAAAACAACGAATTAATATGATAGCAAAGTATTTATGGCTTTTCTGAGATGGAAGAGAAAAAAATACTAAAATTTTAGCTTTACGCTAAGCTCTTAACCATTTTTTAAAGTTTTAGGCTTAATATCAGCCTAGGTAATGGAAGCGAAAGCAGGATTAGTGCCTTTACGCATCAAGGAGAAAAAATGTCAGCAAACCCTGGTAAGAAAATTAAATTAAATAAAGTAAGAGAAATTATAGTTACGAGGTTAAGAGACGACCTAAGACAACCAACATTATTAAAATCTGCAATAGAGCAAGGAAGAAAAGAACGAGATACTACTGTCCCGATATTTACGAAAAAAATCAATCCATTCCCTCAGCAAAGATTTGACCTTGGAGAAGAAGATGAGAGAGAGGCTAATCTTAGATCAGAAAGTAACCTAAAAGAAGCTGCGGGACTAAAAGAAGAGACAAGAAACAAAAGAGCAAATTTATTTAAACCTGTATCTATATCAAAAATGATAGGCTAAAAACATGCTTATACTCCTATCTGGAGATGATGAATTTAAAAAGCAAATTCAGCTAGAGGAGCTAATTTGTGGCTTTGGCTCTAATTTAAACAAACTGAAAACCATAGAAAATCCTAGTTTTTCTGAATTAATTAATTTCCTGAATAGCCCTCAAAGTCTTTTCAGTTTCAATAACGAAACTAATCAGAAAGCTTACCTTATTAAAGATTTTTATCCATTAAAGCAAAAGGACAAGGATGAAAGTAACGCAAAATCAGAAAAAAACAAAGATGACGAAAAGCTAATTGAGTTTTGCTTAAAGACAATAAAAGATGCTCAGCAAGAGAGCTTGGTGATTTTTGTCAATGAAAGCATCAAAGGTACATTGAAATTCGTCAAAGGATTAAAGAAAATTGACAACTGTAATCACCTAGATTTAAATAAATTTAAGAGCTGGGACCTAGATCCTTGCTTGATTTACATAAAAAAATTAATTAAAACGCGCCCACAGATTAAGATTCTTGACAAAGACTTAGAACAATTTATTAAATATCTTGGTGCCGAGAATGTTGCCGAAATATTTCAAACATTAGAAACCTTGTCACAGTCTTTCGATAAAATAGATTTTAATTTACTGAAAAAATATTCCCAGCCTAAATATGACTTGTTTAACTTCGCTGAGGTTTTAGTATCGGGTAAAAAAGCTGAAGCCATTCAGGAATTAAGAAAAATTAAAGCAGATCCTGAACAGAAAAACAATCTAGGCATAATTGGTTTACTACATAATCAACTAAATCTATATCAAGGTATCAAAGTACTAGAAATCAACAAATTCAACAACGATCAAATAGCCGAGAAGCTTGGAATTAAGTCTGGCAGAGTGTATCACTTGAAGCTGAATTCTAAAAACATCCAGTTAACTAGATTAGAAAAATTATCGGAGCAACTATTTAGATATGAAAAGAGAGTTAAGGTTGGCGAGCTTAAACTTCTTGAGGCTCTAAGTCTACTGATTCACTCTGAGGAAGATCAACCCGCTTTAATTTAGTACCAATCCGCAAACTTTTATCACTAACATCCTTAATGGACTGGCTAGCTTCATCTAACTTCTTTTCTGTTTTCTCAAGTAAAAGTACAAAATTAAAAAACTCCTTCTTAATGCTAGCTAGAAGCTTCCAGACTTCACTAGAGTGCTTCTGTATCGCAAGAGTTCTAAAACCCATCTGCAAACTATTTAATAAAGCTGCTAAAACAGAGGGTCCAGCTACAATCACTCGACAATCACGCTGTAAAATTTCAAGCAACTCCGGTCTGCGAGCTACTTCAGCATATAAACCTTCAATCGGCAAAAAGAGAATAGCAAAATCAGTAGTATGTGGCGGGTAAATATATTTATCACGAATAGATCTAGCTTCTGCTTTAATCCTAGTTTCTAATTGCTTTAAAGCTTTATCGGAAGCTATCAAATCCCCTTGTTCACCTGCTTCTATTAATCTTAAATAATCCTCTTGAGGGAATTTAGCATCTAAAGGCAACCATAATGGTTCTGGGCTATCCCCTTGTCCTGGAAACTTAATCGCAAAATCTACAATTTCAGTAGATTTAGGTCTAACTTTCACATTTTTCTCAAACTGTTCTGGAGCCAAAATCTGCTCAAGCAAGCTACCTAACTGTATTTCGCCCCACACACCGCGAGTTTTTACATTATTTAACAAACGCTTTAAATCACCGACTCCAACGGCAAGATTCTGCATTTCACCTAAACCCTTATAAACCTGCTCTAATCGTTCATCAACTCGTTTAAAGGATTCCCCTAAGCGCTTATCTAAAGTACCCTGCAAACGCTCATCAACAGTCAATCTCATCTGCTCAAGCTTTAAATTATTATCCTCTTGCATCGCTATTAAGCGTGATTCAAGAGTAAACTTTAAAGCTTGAAAATCTTGACGACTACCGCTGTCCAAGGATCTGAAACGATTTTCTAATCCCTCTTGAAATAACGAAAGCTGATGATGATTAAAAGAAAAGCCATTAGAGAATCTGGATAATTCCACCAAAACATAGATGGATAGAATTATGGATACAAAAGAAAAAATCAGAATAATAAAATCAATAGTCATAGATATTAGGTATAAAATTAAATATAAAGCTGAAAAATCATCTAAAACTCACTGTGGTTCTTTAACAGCGAAGCTTCTCCTGAAATCATCTAAATTATTCTCCTCTAGCTTAAGTTCAGAAGCTGGTCCTAATGCTTTAAAAAACCAAGTACCAGACTCTGTTTCGGCCACAATAATATAAGCAGCCCAGTTTTCACGTAAAAGCTTTTGAGCAGATGGATTAAATGGGTCCTTAGATTCTAAATAATTACCATTTAAATACAGTTTAGTTACAGGAATAGAATGATAATTAAACTGAGTATTTTCTAAAATCTTAAATGCCGCATCCTGAGAAAATTGATTTTTCCAGCGTTCTATATTCGCGTCCAAGCCTCCAGCATTACCTGGCAAAAACGAAACCGAAAGATTAGAATTATCAGCTATCTTGTACTGCTCTAGGCGCATAGAGTTAGAAGCTGGTTCTTTAACCCAAGTATTAGAAACTTTATAAGCAATATCTCCCTTCGCTAAGTGCCGAGTATCATATTTAGTCATTTCGTGAACAGCAAGATTTGAGCAAGCCGTGTTTAGTAAAAAAAATAGAAAAATGGAAAAATAATATTTCGATATCATAATGAAATTTGAACCTACCCCTTATTTATGTAAGTATAGCAATTTTCATTTTCCGCACAGATTATTAATTAAAACTTAATAAGAATTTCATATACTGCAAACTAGAAAATTTACGAGGCAAAATAGATAGAAATTAGCAGCAAAAAGGATATTGGACTAGATAAAAACGCAGACGTAAAATCAGCAGTTGATGGATTAAAAACCGAGGCAACACAACAAGCAGATACTCAAAAAGATATAACCCGAGGTAGAATCAGTGAGTTAAAAGCGAGCATTGATGATTTAGAAAGTACACGAACGGATTCTGTATCTGGCAGCATAAATTCTTTAACAGATAAAACTCAGGCTATTTATCAAGAAAATACTGGACAAAAGGCTGATAGATCTGATCTTCGAGATGCAATTATTATGACATTATTAGGAGAAGAGAGTGGCATAAAAGATCCTAATATCGAAGAAGCTTTTACTAAAAACCCTAATCTTGCCTTTAAAGGCTTGTTAGAAACAGATAATAGCAAAGTAGATGCAGCTATATCTCACCTTAGCGGACAGTTAGACGAGAAAACTCAAGAATTAAATTTACTTGAAGGCAGCGGCTCCGTAATGGAGGTTGTGAACGGTGTGCAAAACGAAATTCTTGATCCAGAAAAAGTCGAAGAAGAAATTCGGAACGAAGTGGGTAATTCGCAAAATAAAACTGATGAATTAGGCAAAGATAAAGATTCAGGTAAAGAAACTTCCACCTCGATTTTAGAAAATGCCCACGACACCATTAATATACTTAATGAGAATAATAGGGAAACAGCTCAGAGGAAATAAAGTTAGTGCCTGAATTTAAAATTTAACTTAAATTTACTTAACAAAAACCTAGATACTAAGATAAAGCCTCACAAATCGTGATACATTTATTCCTTGACATGTCTACCAATATCACTAACATACGTAATATCGCTATCATAGCTCACGTTGACCACGGTAAAACCACACTTCTAGATGCAATCTTAGATCAAACTAATTGCTTTGCAGATCACAAAGAAAGAGTAATCTGCGTTATGGACAGTAATCCTTTAGAGAAAGAGCGCGGGATTACCATATTTAGTAAAAATACTTCAGTGAAATTTGGTGATAAAACGATAAACATCGTAGATACACCTGGTCACTCGGACTTTGGTGGTGAAGTGGAAAGGGTTCTAGGCATGGTTCAGGGCTGTCTTTTACTCGTAGATGCCTTTGAAGGACCAATGCCTCAAACTAGATTCGTTCTAAAGAAAGCTTTTGAGAAAGGTCTAAAGCCTATTCTCGTTATTAACAAAATAGATAAATTAAATGCTGACCCAGCAAGAGTTATAGATGAAGTTCTAGAATTATTTATAGATCTAGGTGCTGATGATAGTCAAATCGAATTCCCTATCATCTATGCTTCTGGCGTAAACGGGATGGCTAAAGCTAATCTTGAAGATAAAGATGCTGGCATGGAAGTCATTCTAGAGACTATTCTCAGAGAAGTACCTGCACCAGCTGGAGATATAGAAGCACCATTCTTATTTCAAACAGTGAGCTTAGATTCAAATGAATATTTAGGTAGAATGCTTGTAGGCAGAGTTCTTAATGGCAGTGTTAAAGTTAACGACCAAGTAAATCTTATAAAAATTGAAAATGGTGAAAAACAAATCATGAAAAAGAAAATCGCTAAGATTTTTGGTTTTAATGGTTTAGAGAAAATAGAATTAGAGTCTGCTTCAGCTGGAATGATAGTTATGCTAGCTGGCATGGTTGAAGGTAATATCGGAGATACCGTCTGTGTACCAACTCTTACAGATGCTCTTCCAGCGATAAAAGTAGATGAACCTACTCTAGAAATGATTTTCTCAGTAAACTCAAGTCCATTTGCTGGTCAAGAAGGTAAATTCGTTACTTCTAGGCAAGTAAAAGCGAGACTAGAAAAAGAATTAGAAACTAACGTAGCAATGCGTGTAACAGCCACTGACAGCACTGATGCGTTCTTAGTTGCAGGTAGAGGTGAATTACATTTAGGTATACTTATCGAAACCATGAGACGTGAAGGCTTTGAATTTCAGGTCGGCAAACCAAGAGTAATTCAAAAAATAGTAAATTCGAAAGTACATGAGCCTTTTGAAGAATTAATTTTAGACGTGGAAGATGAGTTCTCTGGTGCTTGCATAGAGAGACTAGGAAAGAGAAGAGCTGAAATGACCTACATGAACACTCTTCATGGCAGAACTACACTTAAATTTATGATCCCGACTAGAGGTTTAATCGGCTTTGCCACTGAGTTTGTGAGAATAACCAAGGGTACTGGTATCATGAGTCATTCATTTATAGAATACAGAGAATATGCTGGTGACATAGATAAAGTGAGACCAGGCGTATTAGTTAATTTAGAAGAAGGCGTAGCTACCTCTTATTCACTAGAAAACTTCTCTGATAGGGGTGTTTTCTTTATAAAACCTGGTACTAAAGTTTATAAAGGTATGATAGTCGGTGAAGCGAATCGTGCTCAAGATATAGAACTTAACCTTACTAAGGAAAAAGCTCTTACTAACATGCGTTCAGCAGGAGCAGATGTTTTAGTGCAGCTTAAATCCACTCGTGATATAGGTTTAGAAGATGCCCTAGTTTACATAAATGATGAAGAATTAGTGGAAATCACTCCTCTAAATATTCGTTTCCGTAAACAGGTTTTAGACAAAAAAGCTTTTAAAAAGCAGACTATGAGTTAAGAAATGACAGCGGTCTCGACTATTCAAGCATCCGCCTAAATTCATCCTCAGCTAAAACCTTCACGCCGAGTGAATTAGCCTTCTCCAACTTAGAACCAGCTTCATCACCACACAGTAAATAAGATGTACTTTTAGAGACACTTGAACTGGTTTTACCACCATTATCCTTAATCAATTTCTCAAAATAGGATCTACTCTCAGACAGAGTTCCCGTGATAACAAAAGTCATCCCCGAAAATCTATCAGAGAGCTTACGCTGCGTTATTTCTGTAAAATTAAAGCCAAGTTCATAATAGTCTTTTTTTATTTGAACATAAATCTCAGACTGAAAAAACTGAATTAAAGAAGCTAAGATCTTCTCTCCAAGACCATCTAATTTTAAAAGCTCTTGCCCATTATTGACTAACACTTCATGTTCAAGCTCAGATAAATTAGGGATTAAAGAAGCTATTAATTGAGCTACATTAAAACCTACATGCTTAATGCCTAAAGCATGTAGGAATCGATGAAAAGCCTTTTCTCGACTAGCTTGAATCGCCACCAGCAGATTATTAACCGACTTATCGGCCATTCTTTCTAAATCTATTAACTGCTCATATCTAAGCCTGTAAAGGTCTAGCGGATTAAAGATTAATTTCACTTCTAATAACTGTTCTATGATGGAAGGGCCTAAACCAGAGATATCCAGAGCATTTCTAGAAACCCAATGTTCAATACGCCTCTGTATCTGAGCAGCACAGCCCACTATATTAGGGCATCTTAACGCCACATCTTCCTGCTCTAAGATACTGTCACAGACAGGGCATTTACTAGGCTTATGTATCTGACTGCGCATTGCATTTTCTGAAATTTGGCAATCAGCTGAGGTGCTATCCATTAAATTACTTTCATCATCTCTGATTACCGAAACTATGTCGGGAATTATCTCACCAGCCTTACGCACAGAAACCTTATCTCCAAGCCCAACTCCGAGCCTAGCTATCTGATCAAAGTTATGCAAAGTTGCACGTTTTACAGTAGTCCCAGCTAAAAGCACTGGCTCTAAATTAGCTACTGGAGTGATTATGCCAGTACGTCCGACTTCATAATCCACAGAAATAACTTTAGTTACAGCTTCTTCAGCTGTAAACTTTAAAGCCATCGCCCAACGTGGAAACTTACTAGTTACGCCAAGTGTTTTCTGCAAGTGAGTTTCATTAATTTTAACGACAGCCCCATCTATCTCTAAATCTAAGCTATCTTTCTTTTCTTGCCATTCATGATATAAACTAATAACCTCTTCAATACTAGTACAGAGATGATTAGCATCTTTATTTACATGAAAACCCCAATCCTCAAGCTGCTTTAAAGCGTGCCAATGGGTGAGCACCTTATTATCATCAGAGTCAGCAGTAGAATTATCAGACACCTCAGCACCTGTATCCTCGGCTAAATGTAAGCCATAACAAATAAGATCCAAATTTCTCTCAGCTGTAATTTTAGGGTCAAGCTGCCTAAGTGCTCCAGAAGCAGTATTACGAGGATTTGCGTAAAGATCTAATCCTTGATTAGCTCTAGCTTCATTTACCTTTATAAACTCAGCTTTAGGTAAATAAACTTCTCCACGAACAGTACAGTCACCCAAACCTTGGACATCTTTAGGCAAAGACTTTATAGTAAAAATATTAGGAGTGACATCTTCACCGATTCTCCCATCACCACGAGTAGCCGCCCTATATAATCTACCATTCTTATAATCTATGCTTATACTCAATCCATCTATCTTCAGCTCAAATACATAAGTCCTAGGCGTTTCAGCACCTATTATTCGATTAATCCTTTCTTCCCAAGCACGTATATCCTGCTCCCCGAAAGCATTAGCAAGACTCATCATCGGGATTGCATGTGCAGTTTTATTAAAAGATGTTTTATATACTCCCGTTCCTACAGTCTGCGTAATACTGTCAGCTTCGACCAAATCTGGGTAAGCAAGCTCTAATGCTATCAACTCTTGTAAATGAGCATCATAAACAGCATCAGCAACTTCACTGTTATTTTCTATGTAATACTGATGACTCCAATGTTTAAGCTTGATTTGGAGGTCTTGATATCTATCTTCAGCTTCCTTGTATGTTTCTTTGAGCACAAGAAAATATTATAGCTGTAAGTCAGTTATATCTTAGTTATTTGCAGTAGTAAGAATAATTACAGAGTTAGGATATTCTGGACCAATGTATATAAAAGGTTTCGAAATCATCCCTTGACGCACATAAAATAATTAGCTCGTATTAAATACATGGACGCATTTAGCTTTTTTGAAAAATTCCCTACAGAGCTTTCAGTAATTGAATACTTTATCAAAGTCAGATACACAGACAAGAAAGAAGCTGTATGCCCTCATTGTGGTTCAGTCGGTAGAACTAGCCATAGAAAAGATATGCCTAGAGTGTTTCAGTGTAATTCTTGCAATAATTCTTTTTCAGTATTCAAAGATACAATCTTTGAAAAGTCTGATACTGATTTAAGAAAATGGTTTTACGCTATCCATTTAATGCTTAATTCAAAGAAAGGTATCTCAGGATACCAGTTACAAAGAGAGATTAAGGTAACTTATAAAACAGCATGGAGAATGCTTAAGAAGATTAGAGAAGCTATGAGCAATGAAGAGCTAGCTTTGTTTCAGGAAATATCAGAAATAGATGAGACTTATGTAGGTGGTAAGCCTAGAAAGCAAGCTAAAAAAGACAGAGATGATGACGATGATATGCCCTCATCTGGAAACAAGAGAGGCAGAGGAACTAATAAAACTCCAGTTATTGGGATAGTCAATAGAGCTTTAAATAAAGTAGTTGCTAAAGTAGCAGAACTTAACGAACAAGGTCAAAAGCTTTCAGGTAAACAGCTTATAGCTTTTATTAAAGAGACTGTAGAGTCCGATAGTACAATTTACTCGGATGAATTTAAAGGCTATAACCAAGTGTCTAAGCATGGTTACAAACATGAAAAAGTAGATCATGCTAGAGAATTTGCTTATGGCTCAGTTCATACTAACTCTATAGAAAGCTTTTGGGCAGTGTTAAAGCGTGGTATCGTTGGCATCTATCATCACGTAAGCACTAAATATTTACAGCTTTATGTAAATGAATTTGCTTTTAGATGGAACAATAGAGACTCTGAAAATCTATTTGGATTGGTTATTAGCGGGTTCTACTAGAGAGTTTCGACTATTCATATCTTTAATACTCTCATTGATGATAGGAATCATTACTGTAAGAAATGGGACAAGTAGTGAAATTATAAGAAAACCAAATATTTCTGCTTTAAAGTCAGATAATTTCTTATCCAAGTTTGTTTCCAAATGTGCTATTTTATCCCCTATTTTATCTAAAGCATTAGATACTATGAGTGCCATCTTTTCTTGATTGTGTTCGATCTTTTGATTAACTAAACCAAGCTTAGAATCTATTTCAGTACTGGAATAACTAGTTTGATTTGTGCTCATACGTTGCGACTTCTCTAAAGTAATTGTACCCTTGTCAATTAAAATGGAGTTATTATTTGAGGGTATTTTAACATTTCTTGTAGACTCATAGGTTATTTTAGATGTAGAGGTTTGGTTGCCTCTATAATCAGACAGTATAGTAACAGAAGCTAGGGATTCTTTAGCTTTACCATCCATACAAGTGATTTACCTAATTAATTTCAACACCCAACTGTTTCAGCTGTCTATATAAGTCTAATAAGGTGTCTTTACTAACTAATACTCTAGAAAAAGGAACTATTTCGTTAGACTTAAAGTCAAAGCTAACTTGCTCCCCTTCCTTAAGCTGTGCCCCGTCCGATTGGAATATCATGGGGAGGATACATAAATTCTCTAATATAAAATTATCTTCAGCTAATTTCGTTAAGTTTATATGCGTGGCATGATTAACGGGTAAATGGGGCAACTTAGCGACAGATTTACCATCTTTACTTTTTAAAACAGATTCTCCCATAGATCTTAAACTTTATCACAAATAGATTAACCGCTTCATGTATGCAAGGGGATGATTCCGTTTATTTTTAATCAGAAAACTATATTTAACTTTTTCAAAAATCCAGACAGTGTCTGGAAAATCTGAGAGTTACGAAACATTATCTAGTTTATTAAGCTGGAGCCACTATGCAGAAATTTTAAAATCCGATAATGACTTAGAAATTAACTTTTATATAAAGCAGTGTGAAAAAGAAAATTGGAAGGAGAAGACATAGGACTTTATGATACAGTCCTTAGTCATGAAGACTACACAAATACAAAATTATAAACCCTAAAAACAAAAAACCGACAGCAAAGCAA